>JAJZJY010000064.1 GCA_021809885.1 Actinomycetes bacterium | reverse complement strand
CGGTGACCAAGCACTCACGGCGCTGCGCCGGCCCAGGCTCCATACGAGCAAAGTTCGCCACCAGTGGTGACGACGACCGAGACCGCGGGCACATCAGAGACGGTGGGCACATCAAGGACGGCGGGCGCAGAGCCGGGCGCAGAGCCGGGCGCGGCGGTCCGAGCCGGCGCGGCGGTCCGAGCCGGCGCGGCGGGAGAGGAGATCCGACCACTCGGCCCGCTGCTCGATCCGTGCTCGATCGTGCTCGTGGGTGCCTCCGAGCGTCGTGCGGACGTGGTCGAGACCGTCCTGCGCAGTGGCGTCCCGACCTGGCTCGTCAACCCGCGCCGGACCGAGGTGCTCGGGAGGGCCTGCGCGCCGAGCGTCGCCGCCCTCCCCGAGCCTCCCGAGGTGGCGATGGTGGTGGTGGGTGCGAGTGCCGTCGAGGAGGCGGTCTCCGAGACGCTGGAGGCCGGGGTCCGGGCCCTCGTCGTGCCGGGCCTCGGTGCCGAAGCCGGCGAGGCGGCGCCCGAGCTGGCCCGTCGCCTCGCCGAGCTCGCCGCAGCTCGTGGTGTGCCGATGCTCGGGACGAACTGCATGGGCTACGCGCGTCCCTCGGGGCCGTCACTTTGGATCGGCACGCCCAGCGACGCCTTCGCACCAGGCCACGTGAGCGTCGTAAGCCAGTCGGGATCGGTCGCCGAGGCCCTGGTCGCCGTGGGCCCCCGCGTCGGTTACCGGGTTGTGGTCTCCTCCGGGGCCGAGGTCGCCCGGGATGCAGCGGACCTGGTGGCGGCCTTCGCCGCCGACGAGGGGACGCGGGTGGTCGGCCTTTTCCTCGAGGCCGTCCGCCGGCCCGGCGCCTTCGGGCTCGCCCTCCGACGTTGCGCAGAGGCGGGCAAGCCCGTGGTCTGCCTGAAGGTCGGGCGCTCGGCGCGGGCCGCGGCCGTTGCGCTCACCCACACCGGGGCGATGGTCGGCTCGGCGACGAGCTTCTCGGCTTTCCTCCGCACGCACGGCGTGATCGAGGTCGACGACGTCCCCGAGCTGGTCGAGACGCTCGAGGTGCTCGGGCGGCGCCGCCGGCCGAAGGGGATCCGCGCCGCAGCGATCTCGGAGTCGGGCGGCGAGGCCGGACTCCTCGCTGACCACGCAGAGGCGGCCGGCCTCGATCTCGCTCCCCTTCCCCGAGCGACCGAGGAGGCGCTGCGCAGCGAGTTTCCCAACTGCCTCCGGCCGGAGAACCCCTTCGATGCCTGGGCCGTCGACGAGGTGGACCGGGTCTTTCCCCGGTCGCTGCAGCTCCTAGGCGAGGCGGGGATCTACGACGTCTTGATCGCCCAGCTCGACCTCACGCGTTTTCGCAGCGAGCGCGACCACGCCTGGTGTGCGACGGTGGTCCGTGCGCTCGCAGAGGCGGCAACCTCCTGCGGCGCCTTCCCGGCGGTGGTCTCGACGACGAGCGCCGATCCGGCGCCGGCGATGGTGGCGATCGCACGTGACGCGGACATCCCGCTCCTGCGCGGCACCGGTGCGGCGGCTCGTGCCCTGGTGGCGGCAGCGCGATGGCGGCCACGGCTCCCGCCGGCAGGTCCCTCGGGTGAGCCCGTGGAGCTCGGGGCGCTGCTCCGTCCGGGGGCGCTTCCCGAGTGGGAGTCCTCCCGAATCCTCATGGCCTATGGGATCCGCTTCGCGCCGGCGCAGCGAGCCGCCAGTGCGGACGAGGCCGTCGCGGCGGCCGAGGCCCTCGGCTACCCCGTTGCCGTGAAGGTGGACGGTCCCGCCCACAAGGCCGCCACCGGCGGCGTCGTCCTCGGCATCGGGGGCCCCGAAGCCGTGCGGGAGGCGGCCGAGGCGCTCGGGGGCAGCGTCCTCGTCGCCCGCCAGGTGCCTCCCGGTCCCGAGGTGGTCTGCGGCTTCGTGCGGGACCCCCTCTTCGGCGCGGTGGTCTCCGCCGGCGTCGGCGGCCACCTCGCCGAGGCGCTCGGCGCCTTCGCCACCCGACTCGCCCCGCTTGGTGAGCAGGACGCCGTCGAGCTTCTCGAGGCGGTCCCGGGGATCGGTCGTGCGGCGCCAGTGGCCCGGGAGGAGCTGGTTCGAGCCGTGCTCGCGCTCTCGCGCCTCGCCGTCGAGTACCCCGAGATCGAGGCGGTGGACGTCAACCCGCTCATCCTCACGCCGGGGGGTGCCGTGGCGGTCGACGCGCTCGTGGTCGGTGCCGGCTCGCCGGGAGGCAGAGCGACGCCGGCGGCGACGGTCGGGGGAGACGGCTTCCCTGGTGGCGGGGGCGATCGCGAGCCGAACTGACCACGAGCAGGGTGACCGCCCGTCGCAGCGATCCGGCCATGAGCGGGTGCACCAACCAGAAGAGAAGAGGGACCAATGTCTTTCGTCGGCTACGAGCTTCGCGAGCAGGCCGCGTGGATCACGCTCAACCGCCCCGAGAAGCTGAACGCCCTGAGCGAGGAGCTCGTCGAGGAGCTTCGTGAGGCTCTTCGGAGGGCGGTCGTCGACGCGGCGGCGAAGGTCGTGGTGGTGACGGGGGCCGGTCGGGCTTTCTCGGCGGGCTACGACCTGGCCGAGGAGGCGGGCTCGGGAACCGGCTCCGCCGACGCCTGGCACGACGTGCTCGCCGCGGACGTGACCGCGACGATGGAGCTCTGGTCGTTGCCCAAGCCCACGATCGCGGCCGTGCGAGGCTGGTGCCTGGCGGGTGGCTGCGAGCTCGCGATGGCCTGCGACCTCGTCGTCGCGACGCCGGACGCGCACTTCGGCGAACCGGAGATCCGCTACGGATCGGGACCCGTCACCCTGCTCATGCCGTTCGTGATCGGCCAGAAGAAGACGAACGAGCTGCTCTTCACCGGTGACGTGGTCGACGCGGCAGAGGCCGAGCGGCTAGGGCTGGTGAACCGGGTCGTGCCCGCCGAGGAGCTGGACGGGGAGGTTTCAGCGCTCGCAGCGCGGATCGCGCTCGCACCGCTCCCGGTTCTCAGGCTGACCAAGATCGCCCTCACGAGGGCCTACGAGGCGATGGGTCTACGCCAGGCAGTTCACGCCAACCTCGACCTCTCGGCCATCGTCAACGCCGCAGACTCGCCCGAGCAGCGCGAGTTCGACGAGCTCGTCCGCAGCCAGGGCCTGCGTGCCGCGCTCACGTGGCGTGACGGTCGCTACGGGGAGCGACTCGGCGGCTGAACCCTCGGGTCGGCCTCCACGCTGCGCCGAACGAAGCTCTGAAGCTCCACCAGGAGGCTCTGGCTCCCGGCAAGGAGGCGCTTCTTTGAAAAGGGCGCCCGAGCCCACGCCGGTCTGCACGGCGGCCACCAGCTCCCCGCTCTGGGCGGGTGTCGGCCACTCGGCCGCCTGCTCCGCCTCCCCTGCCTCGGCGACGGTCGCAAAAGCGGCCTTCCTCTTCACGGTGCTCCCGTTCTTGAAGGGTGCTTGGTCGTGCCCGACTCCTGCCGTCTGGCAGGTCTCAGGCGGGAGACAACCGCCTCACTTCAACAACTTCGAGGACATCGGCGTGCGTTCGCCGCGACCGGCACGGGTGTGGCCGAAGCCTTGCCGGTCACCCCTGGCACCAGCCGCCAGGCCCTCCGCCGGCGGCGGCAGGTCCGGACGTGCTCATCCGCCCCGAAGCCGCTCGTCGCCGGGGTCGTAGACCGGCTGGGCGACGACCACCGCCGGCCGACGCGCGCCGAGGATCTCGACGCTGAGCGCCGTTCCGGGCGCGGCGTGCTCCACGGGGTGGTGCAGCTCGTAGCCGAGCTCCCCGACGTACGACAGGCGTAGGACCCGGACCGGCGCAGCGCCGACATGGGTGTCGACGGCACGGAAGAACGGGATCTCCGCGTCGGAGGCGTCGGTCCGGGCGACCCGCTGCAGCAGAGTGCGACTGTCGGGACCGGCGAGGGTCAGCACCCCGACCGATGCCGTCACATTGGTGACCTCGACACCGGTCGGCGGGGCGTGATCGGTGATCCACGCCAAGTCGTGGGTCTCGGTGGCCGCCGCCGACACGACGTAGTAGTGGTCGGCTGACACGCGGGTCACGGTGAGGTCGCACTCGACACCGCCGCGCTGGTTGCACAGCTGCGTGAGGGCGATGCGCCCGTCGGCGGCCGGGAGGCTGTTGGCCGAGAGCCGGTCGAGGAGGGTCGTGGCGCCCCGGCCACTCACCACGTAGGTGCCAAAGCTGGTCTGGTCGAGGACGCCGACACCACTGGCCACGGCGCGGCATTCCTCGCCCACCCGGTCGTGCCACTTGGAGCGGCGGAAGCTCAGCTCGTCGGCGTCGCCCGGGTCGGGCGTGAAGAACAGCGGCCGCTCCCATCCCGAGCGGGCTCCGAACACGGCGCCACGGGCCGCCAGACGGTCGTAGAGCGGGTCGGTCCTGAGCGGCCGGCCGGCGGTGAGCTCCTCGTGGGGGAAGCGCACCGCATACTCCCGTTCGTAGCTCTCCTTGGCCCGGGCCTCGGTGTAGGAGACGCCCGACGCGTAGGAGCCGAAGCGGCGCACGTCCACGTCCCACATGGAGTCGCCCGGCTGCCCCTTGAGGATCCACTCGGCAACGTACCTCCCCGCCCCGCCGCCGAAGACGATCCCGAAGATGCTGAACCCCGCCAGGACGTGGAAGCCGGGGACGTCCGACATTGGGCCCATGAGGCACAGCCCGTCGGGGGTGTAGCCGTCAGGCCCGTGCGTGACCGCTTGGATCCCGGACTCCCCGAACGCCGGGACCCTCGCCGCCACCGCCTCCAGGGCGTCGTGGATCTGCTCGAGGTCGGGGTCGAGGAGCCGGTTGTGGAAGCCGTCGGGGATGCCGTCGAGGGCCCAGCTCCGCGGGGCCTGTTCGAACGGGCCGATCAGCCGGCCACCCTGGTCCTGGCGGATGTAGAACGACCCCTCCGGGTCGCGCAAGACCGGCAGCTCCCGTTCGAGCCCGGCGACAGCGGGCACGGGGACGGTGGTGAGGTGCTGGTGCAGCAAGGGGGTGATGGGCAGCTCGACGCCGGCGAGTCGGCCGACCTGACGCGCCCATTGTCCGGCGGCGTTGACGACCACGTCGGCGACGACGGTCGACGCCCCCGCCTCGACCGTCCAGGTGGCGCCGGTACGGGTCAGCGCCCGGACGGGCGCGTGCCGCAGGACCCGGGCGCCCCGCCGCCTCGCCCCGTCGGCGAAGGCATGAGCGAGGCGGGCGGGGTCGACCCACCCGTCGCTCGGCAGCCAGCCGGCGGCGAGCACCCCGTCGAGGCCGGCGAGGGGCCACAGCTCGGCGACCCGGTCGGGACGGACGATCTCGAAGGGCTAGTCCGGCTCGCTCCGCTTGGGCGAGATCAGCCGGATCACCTCCTAGGAGCAGCCCCGAGGTGCGAAGGCGGTGTCGAGGTCGGTGATGAAGAAGCCGTAGGCGTACTCCCGGCCGGCAGGCTCGGTCAGATCCGCTCGGGCGGTGCTCACACTGGGGTCCCGGCGGGACGGCCGATCCGCACCCGCCAGATGTCGGGGCCGGCCGCCAGGTAGTCCCAGCTGTAGTGGCCAGCGTGCTGCGCCTCGAACTGGTAGCGAAGGGGCTTCGGATCGTGGTCGTTCACGAGGACGAAGGCGGCGCCCTCGGCCAGGGCGTCGAAGGTCGTGAAGATGACGTCGTGGCGCTGGCCGCGGGGGAAGCGACGCACGTCGAGCTGCGGCTCGGCGACTGCCGGCGCGGTGGCCGTCCCTTCCTCGCCGGCCGATCCGCCGGCCGATCCGCCGGCCGGGCGGCCGATCCGCACCCGCCAGACCGTCGGGCCCGCTTCGAGCACCCCCCAGGTGAAGTCCCCCTCGTGCTCGGCCTCGAACTGGTAGCGAAGGGGCTTCGGATCGTGGTCGTTCACGAGGACGAAAGCAGCGCCCGTGCCGAGGGCGCCGTAGGTGGCGAAGATCTTCTCGTGGCGCTGGGCAGGGGCGAGGGCTCGCACGTCGAGCACCGCGTCGGTCCCGCCCGCAACCGGCCGCTCGGACGACCGCCGCCCCGCCGACAGCGTCACCGGCTCGGAGGTCACCGATCGCACCAAGCGGTGCAGCGCGGCGGTGACACGCACGGCAAGATCGGGTCGTGCGGCCCGGACGCTCACCCAGGCCTCGGCCGCCAGCCGGCAGGCGGCGTCTCCCCGCCCAGCGTCCACCAGCTCGCCCGCCGCGCCGAGCACAAGGCGGAGAAGGGCCGCCTCGGCATCGGGGCTCGTCAGGTCCTCGGCCAACGAGGTGTCGTGCTGCGCGGCCTCGGTGAGCCTGTGCATCTGGACCAGCAGCCCGGCCAGGTCGACGTCGTCGTCGTCCGCCAAGGGGGGGAGGATCAGTCCGTTCTCCTTGCCAACGTGCGCGGCGAAAAGCGCGCCGATCACCTCCGCTTCGGCTGCTGCCGCCTTCGCGTCACCGGCCGTCGCCAGCCGCTCCGACAGCGAGACGAGCCGCCTGTGCTCGTAGACCATCACGGACACCGTCTCGGCAAGATCCGCCTTGGTCGCAGCCGCCTGGTAGAGGGTGTGCTCCTCGGCCATGGCGTGAGGTAGGACCTCCTTCGCCAGGTAGGCGACGAGCTCGGCCATCGGGGCCTCGTGGTGGTCGTTCCGCTCGACAGCGGCGCGGAGCGCGGCGACGCGACGTGCCACTCCGCCAGCAAGCGCCGCATGGTGGGCCACCATCGCCTCCAGCGCGCCGGTGTCGGTGTCGGTCGTCGTCATGGTGCACTCCTCTTCGCTCAACGGGCTCTCCCGCCACTGTATCTCTAGTTCATGCTAGAGGAAAGACCGTGTGCCGTTCGAGCACTCGCCGAAGATGCCGCTCGTGCACCATGAGGAGCCGGTCGGTCGACTCCGAACGCACCGTTCTTGTCGAGCGCTGGGCGGCGCCTGCGAGGCTCGAGAGCTCACCTTGGATGCGCCGGTGCTCCCGTGCCGGGTTGTCGGTCGCCATCGCCACGACCAGAGCGGCGACATCGTCTGGGACCCGGGGTCGTCAGGCGGGGTCTCCGGCGCCCCGTTCGTGGGCGTGGAAGCCGGCGCGCAGGCGTGAGGCCGACCACGAGGAGCTGTCCGGCACGGACGCCGACCCCCCGCGAGACAACACTCGGCCGCGGCCCGGCCGATGGCCGGGGAGAGTTGGATGCCGACCCCGCCGGCACCGAGTGCGCACACGACATGCGGGACCCCCGGGTACGGACCGACGACGGGGAGGCCGTCGGTGCTGGTCGGGTACAGCCCGCTCCAGCCCCTGCCGACGCCGGCGTCAGGGAGGCCCGGCAGCAATGCCGCGAGCAGGGGAGCCAGGCGCTCGGCGCGTTGACGACGATGTCCGCGGGGAACCGCCCGCGAGGAGTGACGAGGGTCGGGCCGGCCTCGACCGCCGTCACCGCGCACCCGGTCAGCACCGCCCCACCACCGTCACGCACGAGCCCGGCGAGCAGCTCGCAGTAGCGGTGGCCGTCGACGTGACCGTCGGTCGGACCCCACAGGCCTCCGATGCACGCGCCCGGCGCCAGGTCGGGCACGAGCTGGGCGACCTGGGCGGCGGAGATCAGCCGCCCTTCGCAGCCGGCCTCCGCCTGGGCGGCGGCGCTGGCCTTGTAAGCAGTGAGGTCGGCCTCGTCGTGAGCGAGGCGCAAGTAGCCCTGCCGGACGAAGGCAAGACCGTGCTCCTGCTCCAGCTGGTCGACCACCCGGCGCCCATACGCCCTCATGGCGATCTCGTAGGGATCGAGGTACTGGGTCTCGACCATCCCCACCGAGCGGCTGGAGGAGCCGGCCGCGACGTGCGTGCCCTCCAGGACCGTGACGTCGCGATGCCCCGCCCGCACGAGGTGCCAGGCGGTGGACAGACCGAGCGCCCCGGCGCCGACGACCACCACCCGTGGCCCCGAGGTGCTCACCCGAGGACAGAGAGGATGGTGACGCCGACGGTGTCGAGCTGCTCGTCGGTCATGGCCGTCGACAGCGCGATCAACCCGTTGACCGAGACGAGCACCCCCCGCCGGTACAGCTCCCACCACGCCCCGGTCGGGTCGTCGGGGAAGACCCGCAGCAGCGATCCCCGGCCGGTCACCTCCAGGCCGGCTTGGGCGAGGCGGGCGCGCAGGGCCTCCCCGCGCCGGTTGAGCGCCTCGATCTCGTCGGGGCCGTAGGCGGCGAGGGCGGCGGAGCCGGCCGCCATCGTGACCGGGTTGGCGGAGAAGGTCCCGCCCCAGTGGATCGCCCGGGGCTGCTCGGGGTCGAAGCAGGCCATCACCTCCGGCCGCCCGCCGACCGCCCCGACCGGGAACCCTCCGCCGATGATCTTGGCCAAGGTCGTCACGTCGGCCTGCAGCCCGTAGTCGGCCTGGAGGCCGGCGAGCCCGAGGCGGTAGGTGATGATCTCGTCGACGACGACAAGCGCTCCGACGCTGTCGGCTTCCCGGCGTACGGCCTCGGCGAAGGCCCGCGACACCGGGCGCAGGCCCGCCCGGTTCGGCATCAGGTCGACGAGGACCGCTGCGACGCGCTCGCCATGCACCTGCACCGCCTCATGCAGGGCGGCCTCGTCGTCCTGGGGCACGAGCACGGTGGCCTCCCGGGCGGGTCGGGGCACGCCGGGCTCCTCCGGGGCGACGACCTGGTCGTAGGTGCCGTGGTAGGCCCCGGCCAGGCGGACCACGAGCTCGCGCCCGGTGAAGGCCCTCGCCGCCCGGAGGGCCATCATCACCGCCTCGCTCCCGGAGTTGGCGAACCGCCACCGCAGGTCCCGGCCGAAGCGGGCGTCGAGCTGCTCGGCGAGCGCCACCTCCGCCTCGGTGGGCAAGCCGAACGCCGACCCGCATGCCGCGGCGTTGCCGGCGGCGGCCGTCACGCCGGGGTGGGCGTGACCGTGGACAAGGGAGGTGTAGTTGTTGTTGACGTCGATCACCTGGTGGCCGTCGGCATCGGTGACGACGGCGCCCTCGCCGCGTACGGCGTAGGGCGCAGCGGGCGGCACGTAGAGCGTCGCCCGGGAGCTCCCACGGGGCATCACCCTCGCCGCCCGACGGGACAGCTCGTCGTTGGTGTCGGTCATGGCCGCTCCTTCGCGCGCGACGCCACCGAGGCCTCGGCCGTGGGCTGGAAACCGCAGGTCACGGCCCGCACGACCAGGTCGCCGTAGATCGACGCCACGGCGTCGGCCGACAGCCGGCCGTCGTCGCGGAACCAGACGCAGACCCCGCTCGCCATGGTCGCGATGGCGAAGGTGGTGACCGCGACGTCGTCGATCGGCCACCCCCGGTCGCGCCCCTCGGCGAGCACGGACCGGAACAGCCCCTCGTACTCGTCGCGCACGGCGGCCACCTCCGCCCGACGCGCCGGGGTGAGGGCGTGGAGCTGCTCGTCCGCCACCCGGGCCTGCACCCGCCGCTCGGCGTGGTAGCGGACGTGCCATTCGACGAGCCGCCGCAGCTGCCGCTCCGGCTCGTCGGAGCTCTCCACCGCCTGGCGACCCATGGCGAGCAGGTCCTCAATGGCCCTGAAGGCGATCTGGTAGAGGATCTCCGCCTTGCTCGGGAAGTGGTGGTAGACGCTCGCCCCCCGGACCCCCACTGCCGCGGCGATCTCTCGGGTGGTCGTGGCGTGGAAGCCCTTCAGCGCGAACAGCTCGGCCGCCGCCGTCAGGATCCGTTCCGCCGTGGGCCGGCCAGCCGCCTGCCCGTCCTCCCTTGCCATGCGGACAGGTATACCGCAGCCGGGCGAGGTACCACCAGCCCTATCGATTGCTAGGCCCGACAACGGCGTGCTCCGGAGCGTCGAGGTCTTTGGCACGCCCTTCTTCCTCACCGGTCTCCCCAAGCATGAGAGGTGAGTCATTGACAGTGAACCGAGCAATCGGTAGGCGGACCGGCGTGCAGTCGAAGGGGGGGACGGCGAGAGCCGTTCGTGCGAGAGGGAGGGCAACGATTGCCAGCCGCGACGACGACGTCGCATGGCGAGTTCCGTCGCAACCTTGGGTGGACCGACCGGCTCGCCATGGGGATCTCGATACCGGTCGGCGGCTTCGCCCTGATCGGCTATTCGATCGGGATCCTGGGCGCGTGGACGGCGATGCTGCTGTGGGGCATCACCTGCGTCATCGCCCTGCTGCAGAACTTCATCTTCGCCGAGCTGGCGGCCATGTTCCCCGACAAGCCCGGTGGGATCGCTCTCTACGCCCACGAGGGATGGCGCCGCTACTTCTCGCCCGTCGGCGCCCTGGCCGCCGTCGGCTACTGGGCGGGCTGGAGTTTCGGCTTGGCGGTGTATGGGCTGATCATCGGCCAGCTGCTGGCCGGCCAGTTCTTCCCGAGCGCCAAGTGGACGTTCTTCGACGGCGCCCAGCACATCGGCTTGGCCGTGATCCTCGGCGCGCTCGCCGTCGTCGCCGTGTGGGCCCTCAACATCTTCGGCGTGCGACCGGCGGTGCGTTCCAACAAGATCATCGGGCCGGCCTCGGCCGTCGTGACGATCATCCTGTGCGGGGCGTTGTTCCTCAACATGACGGCCGCCACCGCGGACGCAGGCCGCGCCCTCTACGGCATCTCGCGCGACGCCATGATCGTCAAGCAGCTGTTCAAACTCAACCGGCACGGGATGCCCGGACGGGCGATGACGATCGACCTCGTCGTCAACGTCTGCCTGGTGCTTTTCGTGGCCAACATCCTCGGCATCCTCTTCGCGAGCAACCTCGGCTACATGATCGCCGTCGCGTTCGCCCTGAGCGGCTTCCTGCTTCTGCGGCGAGATCGACCGGCGTGGCCCCGCCCGATCCGGCGCGGGTCGGCGTGGATCGGCGTGGCGTGGGGGCTGCTCGCCTTCAACCTGGTGCTGATCGTGGTCGGCGCTTTGGACCCGGGGATCGCGGGCTACGGCGGGACCACCGACCAGCTGATCGGGCTCGGCATCCTTGCCGCCTCGATCCTCATGTTCCTGTTCCGCCGCCTGGTCCAGGACCGGGTCCCGCTGCAGTTGCGGGAACCGACCCCGGCGGTGCCCTCCATGGTGGGAGTCGTGGCGGAGCCGGCCTACGTCGGCGCCGGCGAAATCGTCGCCTTCGAGGCGCCGCCCGCCGTCCGCAGCGAGTGACCGGCGGCGCAAGCCGGCCCCGTCCTCCCCCCCACCCCCCGGAGCTCCGATGGACACACGTGTGAAGGTTGCGGTCATCGGCGGCGGCGTCGCCGGCTGCAGCGTCGCCTACCACCTCACCCGGCTCGGCTGCCCCGACGTCGCCGTGCTCGAGGCCGACAAGCTCACGGGCGGCTCCACCTGGCACGCCGCCGGCTTGTGCACCCAGTACCACAGCAGCCTGCAGCTGATGAAGCTGCTGCGCACCAGCGTCGAGCTGTACGACGGCGGTCTGGAAGCCGACACCGGCGTCGACGTCGGCTACCACCGCTGCGGCAGCCTCCGCCTCGCCGCCACCACCGAGCGGGTCGACGAGCTCTACGCGCGGCGGGCCATGGCCAACTCGGTCGGCATCCGTTACCCATCCCGTGCACAAATGTGAGCACGGTCAGGCAGCCTCGCCTTGCGACGAGGAGGTGACGGTCCTACCCGGTTGCCCAGAGCCGTCTTCACGCTTCACC
>JAJZJY010000063.1:3905-11585 GCA_021809885.1 Actinomycetes bacterium | reverse complement strand
GAGAGGTCGCCTACATCCTTGAACGCGCCTCCGGTGCCGGAGCCGCCGACGAGGTGTGGGCGAACCTCCGGGCAGAGAGTCGGCCCGGCGGAGTGCCAGTTCGCTGGATCGACGTCGACGACACCCTCGTGCGCCGGGCGGCGTCCATCAAGGCGCGAGGAGGGCTCAGCTATGCCGATGCCTTTGCCGCCGGAGCCGCGTCGGTGCTCGATTGCCCGGTGCTCACCGGCGACCCGGAGTTTCGGGTAGCCGAGGAGCTCGGGGTGACGGTCCGCTGGCTCGGGCACCGGGCGTAGCGCCCTTCGCCGGGTTGCTCACCCCGCCAGCTCCGTGCCGCAGCCCCAGCGTGGGCGTCGAGTACGGATCGGCCCTCCGACACCGCTCAGTGGGTCGCTGCCCACATTGGAGTGCCAGAGGGCTATTTTCCTGACACCGGTGGGTTTCCCCACGACGGCGTGTCACAGCCGACCGGCCAGCCGGCGCCTGACAGGACGCCGTCTCGGGTCCTGGGGCGCGCCGGCAGCAGTCCTGCGCTCGGCTCGGGTGGGCTCCACGGGGCGGTGACCGACATCGGGATGCTGTGCGCCTTGCCAGAGGGACTCGGGGCACGGCTCCGGATCGGGATCCCCCCGCGAGGCCGCGTCTTGCTCGGCACTCACCCGCGCTCTGGAGTCCTCCTCGTCGGGTCAGCTCAGGTCCTCGACGGCCTCCTCGACGCGCTTGGTGGGATAGAAGAGCAGTGAGCGCGGATCCCCTGCGTGCACGGTTCTTCCTCGAGCAGCTCGCCCTGGCGGGGACCACCCCGAATGACCTGCTCGCCGCGGCAACTAACGACCCGTCGGTGCACGAAGGAGGCCCGACGGTCGCCCAGTACATAGCCCGCATCGAGGCGCAGTTCAAAGAGAGCACCTGGGCCACCTACGCGACCCACTGGCGGCTTCTCGCCGAACGCCACGGCGAGCGCCTGCTCGCCGAGCTCGACGCCGACGACCTGCTCGAGCGCGTCAAAGAGGCCGGCCAGAGGGCGATGAGGCGTTGCCCTGGGTGCACCGGCCGCTCGGCCGAGGAGAACTGTGTGGCGGGGCTGCGCGCGCTCTACCGCCGGGCGGCAAAGGCGCGCCTCATCGCCTTCGATCCCGCGGCAGAGCTCGAGCAACCTCGCCGGCATCCGAGCCGCCGGCGCGCACTCTGCGCAGCCGAGCTCGAAGAGCTCTGGGAGGCGATAGGCGTGGTGAGCAGGGACCCCGAGCTCGACATGCTGCTCGTGCGCTTCCACCTCGAGTCCGGCGCTCGGCGCGCCGGGGCGATCGGACTCTGTCTCGGCGACCTCTGAGGTTGCCCAGAAATTGTGGACACGGTTTTAAGCGGCTTGTTGCTTGGGGGCCAACAATAACTCGTAGCGGATCGGGCTGAGGTTGTCGGCCTTGGCGCAACGACGTTGGTGGTTGTAGAAGTTGATGTAGCGGGCGATCCCGGCTCGGAGCTCGTCGATGGTGGCGAAGGTGTGCCGGTAGAAGTACTCGTGTTTGAAGATCGACCAGAAGCTTTCGGCGCTGGCGTGGTCAAAACAGCTGCCGGTGGCTCCCATGGATCGAACGAGACCGACCTTCTCACCTAGGTCCACCACCTTTTGATCTGAGAATTGCCTGGGCTGCCCCGGTCGGTGTGCAACACCGTGCCCTTGACCTGGCCGAAACGGGTCACCACCGATTGCTCCAACGCCTCTAGGACGATCTCGGTCCGCATGTGATCGGCCACTGAGAACCCCAGCACCCGAGATGATTCCTCGTCGCGGATGGCGCACAGGTAGGCCTCACCATCACCGACTTGGAGATAGGTGATGTCCGAGGTGTACAGCTGGTCGATCCCCTCGGGAGTGGACTGGCGCTTCACCAGGTCCGGCGGGTAGGTGGCACTCGGATCAGCATTGGTGGTGACCTTGAACAGGCGTGGGCTCACACCCACGATACCCAGGCTGGCCATGGCGGGCCGCCACGGTGTTGTGGCTCACGCCCTCCCCGGCCTCGTGCAGGTCCAGGGTGATCCGAGGAGCGCCGTAGGTGCCGTCCGAGCCCTTGCGGAAGCTGATGATCTTGGCGTCGAGATCGGCCCGGCGGACCTCGCTCGGCAACGGCGGGCGGTGCTGAGCCGCCCGCCAGCGGTAGTAGCTGGAGGTCGAGACCTCCAAGAGTCGGGCCATGCGGGTGGTCTCGAAGTTCGCGCACTCGGCAGCCACCTCGGCAATCGTTCTCCCGGTATCGATCACGCGGTGCGCGGCCTCGGTCTTGAACTCCAGCGTGAACTTACGCCTCGTTATTCCCATAGTCAGACATCCTTCCAGCCGACCCAAAGTCAGGCTGTGGGGTGTCCACTAATTCTGGGGAACCTCAGGAGGCTGTCATATCGAATCTGATATAGTCATGGTGTGCGTACTGCTACCATCCTGCGCGAGGCGCGACACCGTGCTGGCCTCAGCCAGGAAGAGCTCGCCCGGCGAGCCAGGACCTCACAGCCGACGTTGGCCGCCTACGAGACCGGACGGGTCGTGCCGCGCCTCGAAACGCTCGAGCGGATCCTGGAAGCAGCTGGGTACGAGCTGTCGGTCCTCGCTCAGCCGGTGCTACGGCGAGGCGCCGAGTCGATCACCGAAGTGAGCCGTGAGCTCCGGGAGATCCTCCACCAGGAGGGCGAGCGCGGGGCGTGGCGGCGGCTCCTCGACTTCGTCGACGACTTCCGCGGCTCGGCGCGTCCGGGTCAGGAGTGGCTCGTCGCCGAAGAGCCGCCGTCGTGCGGAGACGCACGCTTCGACGCGGCAGTCGCGGCACTCGTCGAGTTCCTCTGCGACGAGGCAGGCCTGAATTGGCCCAGGTGGACCGACGCCCCCGGAAGGTTCGTCGAGCCGTGGTGGTTCGTCTCGGGGCTGCGGGGCTACGAGGCGATGGCGCTGCGCGACAGCCCCGTCGAGCTCAAGCGTCATGGGGTGTTCGTAAACGAAGGCGCCTTCGATCGTGTCTAGCAGCCTCAGCCGCGCGGAGATCCGACGCGCATTCGAACGTCTCTCCGACGAGCTGGCGAGACGCGAGGTGCGTGCCGAGTGCTTCGTGGTCGGCGGTGCGGCGATCGCGATGGCGTACGCCACACGGCGGGTGACGCGAGACGTCGACGCCATCTTCGAGCCCAAGGCCGTCGTGTACGATGCAGCTCGCGTCGTCGCCGGTGAGCTCTCGCTTCCCGACGACTGGCTCAACGACGCCGTCAAGGCGTTCGCTCCGGGCGAAGACCACGAGCGCAGGGTCGTCCTCCGGACCCCCTCGCTCAGCGTGTCGGTGGCCTCGCCTCGATACCTCTTGGCGATGAAGCTGCTCGCGGCACGCGTCGACCAAGACGTCGAGGACATCAAGCTCCTGTACGAGCTGTGCTCCTTTACGACCGCTGACGAAGGGATGGACCTCGTCGAGGCTGCGTATCCAGGACACCTGATTGAAGCGAGGACCCGCTTCTTGCTCGAGGAGCTCTACGGTCCTGCATGCAGAAGCCAAGGCTCCGATCCTTAGCCATTCGGGGGTCTTCCTTGCCGAGGCCGACCGGCAGTTCGATCTCTCGTTGCTCTCCCATCGGAGGTCGAAATGACGCTCTTCACGTTGAGGCGTGGGGTGCTGCCAGATCGGTGACCCGCCCATAGGGGCAGCCAGCAACGATCCGACCTGGCCACCGGGGCTGGATGGCACCTGACCGGAGTCCGGGGGGCTTCCCCGGTTCTGCCGAGCGCTTCCGCGCCGAGCGTCGTAGCCAGCTAACAGGCTCCCGAGGTGTAACAAATTGAAGAGCGCTACGAGCGTCTTCCCCTGGTCAGGGGCAGTGGTGTAAATCGCATAGCGTCCCCTGGATCCACAATCGTCGATTCACGCGTTCACCCCATCGAAATGTTGGCCCCAGGCCACTCTCAAATGGTGGCTGAAGAGGCTGGGCTACCAGTGCCGGCAGGGCGCAGCGGGCGACGCTCAGGCGATTGAACCACTTGATCGAGACCATCCCACGGCTAAAACCGGCGGCTTCCGGGGCGCGTTCCGGTCAAACGATCAACATATGTGCAAGTGTTTCTCGCACCTCGGCAAGCTCGCCGTCAGTGAGCATGATGTCCCGTGCCTGCCGGCGAAACCGCTGGGCCGAGACGGTACGGACCTGCTCAGTGATAACGAACCCGCCCCCGTTGGCTATGTGGACGCGATGAGCCCAGCCGGCTCGCTCGACAGTGGTGAGCGGTAGGACGGTAACGAGCTGCCCCATCGTGACCGCCAGATGAAAGGCAGAGGAGACGACGAGAGCCGGACGGTCCTTGCCTTGCTCATGACCGCGCACAGGCTCGAAATCAACGAACCACACCTCGCCTGGCTGGATTCGATGCGCATTGAGCTGGCTCAATCAGATGGCCTGGACCATTCGTCGCTGATCGGGGCGTCTGCCCCCACCAGCTCATCGGCCTCAGCGAGGTAATCGGCCCACCCCTGCGGGTCGTCGTCGCGGTAACTCTGGACCGCGGCTACTACAGCGGCCTGCCAGTGCTCATCCACAAGACGACGTACAGTCTCGTCAGCAGACGCGCCGCCAAACTCCTCTCTCCCGATCCGTAGAACCCGCTTGCGGGTGTCATCGCTCACGCGAAGCATGAAACCATCCTAGCGCCAAGTAAATGGACCTGTAGACGATCCTGTAAACCGGCAGCGACCTGTTTTTCGCCCAGGTACACCAAGCGCCCCGAGTGGGTCAGGTGGGACGCGGGCAGCACTGTGCCCCGCCGTGCAGCGGGGCGCACGAGGGAGCGCATGGCGAAAGGTGTAGCGCTATGGGACGGGACGCGATCCGGCGGGCGGGACGCGATCCGGCGGGCGAAACGCGGCTCGTACGGTTCGACGGCCAGCCCTGGTGGTCCCAGGAAAGTGACGCCGCGTCACATTTCTGGGACACTTCGCTCGCGAAGTGCCTGATTACGGGTAATCATTACATTATGGTCACGAGCCACGAGCTGACCAGCTCTCAGGCGATGTGCCACCAGCCGATCGTAGCGTCCCGTCATCCGCCGGGGTCGGCGGCTTCGAGGCGAGAGGAGACCTGCTCGTGGGGCGATGACGTCGATCGAGCAGACGGTCTACCCGCGTTTCCTCCGGCTGGTGACCGCCGGAGAGCTGGCAGAGTTGAGCCCAACCCGTCCGATCTCACCGACTCGCAGTGGGCGCTCGTCGAGCCATTGCTCTCGCCAGCGATGCCTGGTGGGAGGCCCGAGGAGCACCCGCGGCCCGAGATCGTCAACGTCATCTTGCACGTCGTGCGCACAGGGTGCTCATGGCGCCAGTTGCCGATCAGCTCCCCCCCATGGGAGACCGTCTACTGGCACTTCAAGCGCTGGCGTGATGACGGCTCGCTCGACGCGCTCCACAACACCCTGCGCGCCAAGGTCCACGCAGCGCAGGGCCGCAACGAGGCGCCAGCCGCGGCGATCTCGCCGCCCAGAGCGTGAAGGGCGCAGACACCGTTGGGGCCTCTACCAGGGGATATGATGCCGGTAAGCGAACAGCGGGTCGGAAGCGTCACATCATCGTCGACACGATGGGGCTCCTCCTCGTGATCATGGTCACCTCCGCATCGGTCCAAGACCGCGACCGTGCGCTCGGCCCGATCGCCCGGCTCTTCGAGCGGTTCGCCAGCGTCCGCCACATCTGGGCAGACGTGGGGTACGCGGGCAAGCTCGTGGAAGCGACGCGGTGGTTCTGTGGCATCGCTGTAGAAGTGGTCCGCACGAAGGAGGGCCAGCGCGGGTTCGAGGTACTGCCGCGCCGATGGGTTGTGGAGCGGACGTTCGCCTGGATCACAAAGTGCCGCCGGCTCGACCAAGACTACGAGCGGCTCATCGAGACCTCCGAGGCTATGGTGAAGTGGGCGATGATGAGGCTCATGACCCGCCGGCTGGCGCCGTCGGGACGGCGCCCCTGGGCTGCAAGCGGGGCCACATGAGGCCTTGTGTCAAACACGTTCTTACGCTGCGGGGGAGGTTCAAGCGACACCGCCTGTTCCTGGCTCGCACCGGCTTCATTTCGCGCCAGCCGACGTTCTCGGCGGGATACTCACGGAGCGCTTACCTCCGAACTCGAGCTGTTCCGGGCGGTCATGACTGCTCCTCGTCCCCTCGGCGGCACTGTCGTCTGGGCCGGCCGCCTCCGGCTCCGCCGAGAACATCTTGTCCATCATCTGCGGCATCGCCGAACCCATCATGTTGCCCATCATCTTTCGCATGTCATCCACCGAGGACTCTCTTTCTGGTTTGGCCGGACCTGGCGGTCAGGACTGTGGGCTGGCGAGCTCCGGGGCAGAGTCGACCATCTCGGCGAGGACCTCGTCTGGGGTGACTGCCCCGGTGATCTGCACACGCAGGTGGCCGGGCTCCTCGAACAGCTCCACGCCGGTGATCTTGGAGACGAAGGTGGTGTCGCAATCGCACTGACCGATGTTGCAGGAGGCGACGAAGACGTCGAGGACGTCTCGGGGAGTCGCCGGTGGGAGCAGCAGGTCGACGCCGCTGTCGGTGGCGACTGCTTGGGGCTCGGTCAGCTCGACGGTGAGGTTGGTGTTGGTCATGGTCGTTGTCCTTTTCTGGTGGGTGGGGTTTCGGGGGTTGGTTGGTGGCGGGCAGCCGCGGCAGCGAGATCAGTGGTGATGGTGGTCGCCAGCTGGCTGCGCTGCTCGGGGGTGAGGCTGGCGAAGACGGCGTCGAGGCAGACCGGCAATAGGATCGGGCAGCAGCGGGCGGCGACCGTGGCGCATGTCCGCGCTGGTGGCGTGAGGAGCGCCCCGCCCAGCTCGGCGAGGGTGCCGACGGCTGCTGCGCTCATGCGCCAGCCGGCAGTGAGGGGTTTGGTCATGGTCGGCGCATCGTGATTCGCCACAGCCGGCGGGGGAGGCCGCCTTCCTCGAAGGCAGTGACCGCTTCGAGATCGAAGCCGTCGGCGAGACGGTCCACGAGCTGGCGGTCGAAGAAGTGCACAACGAACCCGCCGTTCTCGTAGAGGTTGTCGCCCAAATCGACGCCGGCGCCGTAGTGGACGTCACCGACATGGCGGACCGTGTAGATGCAAAGCCCGCCGGGGCGCAGCACCCGGCGCACCTCGCCGGCCAGCGCGACGAGCTCGTCGCTGGAGAGGGCCATGGTGAACAACATGTGGGAGTAGCAGGCATCGAAGGAGCCGCTCTGGAACGGCAGCGGTTGACGGACGTCGTGCACCGTCGTCGCGAGATGCGAGGCAAGCTCGGGCCCGGCTATCGCCGTAATCGAGCCCAGCGCATCACCGGCGTAGTCGAGGCCGGTGACCTCGAGTCCCGCACGCAGCAGTTCAAGGGTGTCACGGCCCTGGCCGGCTCCGAGCTCGATCACCCTTGTGAGGCCTTCGCCGGCGAAACGGCTCGCCGCGTAGCGGCCCGGCTCGCTCGGCTCGAGCCCGTACATCGCCGGGTTGGCGTCGAGGGTCTTCTCCCAGTGCTCGCGTTGTGAGGCGATCAATGCCTCTGTCGTCGTGGTGGCATGCGCCTGTGTTACCGGCTGCTCCTCCCGGGACCGGTGGTCGCGGCTCATTTGCTCCACCGCGGCACCGCGCCCTTCGGCTCGGTGCGCAAAAGCCCCTCGATGCGGCG
>JAJZJY010000063.1:0-3895 GCA_021809885.1 Actinomycetes bacterium | reverse complement strand
TCACCATCGGGTCCTCCTTGGCCGGGGGCTTTACCGACTGTTCGGGGGCGATCGGGGCCGGAGCGACCCGGCAGCCGCGACCCATGCCGCTGCGCCCGAAACCCATTCGCCTGGCCATGAACACTCCCATGACGATCATCGCCGGCATCACGAACAACACCGGCCAGGGAAAGAAACTCCACATCGTCATAGCTCCTCCTCGATGGGTACGGGATGGATCCGACAGGACACGGATCCGCTGGAGCAGCAATTCACACCTGTGCGGGCAGCGCAACCGGCTTGGCCGTGCAGGAGGGCCGGGCTCATCACGCGCTCGTGTCCTTGAGCAGTGCACGGGCCGCCTCGAGGGCGGGACGCACCTCGTCGCTCGCCGCGCAGTAGTAGACGTACGCCCCCCGGCGCTCGCCACGAACCACCCCCCGGTCCCGCAGGACCCGCAGGTGATGGGAGACCGCCGGCTGGCGCAGACCGGCGGCGATCGCGATCGCCCCCACCGGTACGCAAGCCGTGTCGAGGATCGAGAGGATCCGCAACCGGGTCGGGTCCCCGAGCGCCTGGAGCAGCTCGGCCAGGCGCGCTGCCTCGCTGCGCTCGATCGTCGGGGCCAAGTTGTCGGTCAGCGATGTTGCCACATTATATTTCAACGCATCTATATCTCTAGATATTCCGAAGTCCTGCCACCGGCCCTCGGCCCGGAGCGTCGCGGGGGAGCCCTTGGAGCCCGGTCGGCCTACCACAGCGGTCGTGGACCGGGCTCTGGCGGTCAGGGCGACGAACCCCGCGCCCGGCACGACGCCATCGTGAACCTCCTCCTTGGCGAGGAGCGGGTCGCCAATCTGGCACCGCCCCACGCCTTGAGCGAAGAGCCGTCCGCGGAGCATCCACGTGGCCGCGCGCGGGACATTTCTGGTGGCCGCGCGCGCTACATGCTCAATGGCCGCCAATGAGCATTTTTACGTGGCCGCCGTCGGCCCGGAACAGGCGCCGCCACCGGACCTTCTGGCCGTCATGCGTCGGGTACCCGCCCAGGTCGCGGAAGTTGAAGCACCCCGACATGGGGAGCTGGCGGCCCGGTTGGAGGCCCGGCCATCCCGTCGCACCGAGCGCGATCTTGGGGCCCAACGTTTGCACCGTGCTCTGATCCATCATCGTCCTCCTCGTGGTCGCCGCCGGTCTAGACGGCCCACACGGACCGTACGACGCCGAGGTAACGCCGCCGTGAGCATCGGGCGACAGCCAGACGAACTCTTCGTCCAGCCTGCAAGCAGCTTGCGGAGACCCGGCCACGCTCCGAAGCCGCCTCGGCACTCTGACCCATGGGCTCGGGGACCGAGGTCGCAGCCCCTGCTCGCCACTCTCCCGGTCTTGCTCTGGCCCATGGGCTCGGGGACCGAGGTCGTCGACGAGGTTCTCGCCCGCACATGGAGCGAGCGCCTCGCCAGATGACGAGCGGCTCGGGGACCGAGCCCCAACGGGTAGCCGGCCAGGCGACGCCGGTCATGGCGATGACCAGCCGGCCTGGCGCCCTGCTGCCTTCGGAGCCGTAGAACCGGGCTGCGTCGTAGGCGAAGATCCCGGCGTCTGCCTCTTGGACCCCGGGCATCGTCGTCCAGCTGCAGCTCCACCGGGCCGGCAGCGAGGGATCAGCGGTGACCACCGGCTCGCCCTGGCCGCCTACAGGGACTTTCTGATGGCCGTTGACACCGTCAGGGTTGATCGTGGCCGAAAGCGACATTAGCCGCTTCGGGTGGGTGGGTCGGGTGGGGTGGTACCCACCGAGGTGTCCCCGGCGCAAGTCGTGACCCAGGCAGATCGTCCGGTCCGTGGTGGCGACGATGCTCACCGCACCCAGGCAGCCCGCACCTAGACGGCCTCACTCGGCAGAGCCAGCCACCCCTTCGAGGAACCATCGCCACCGCCGTTGCCCGCCGCGACGCGGGGTTCTGGGAACAGCGGAACGGAAAGTTACGCCAAGCGCATCGAGAATCCAGACGTGGGGGCTGCACCGCGCCGCTTCAGGCGACCTAAGTAGCGTCCGTTGCCCAGATGGGGAGTACCGCGCGGTCTCACTGGTACTCGGAGCCAGAAGGCCGATGGCCTCAGACGCGACGGCAGGCTATCTGACGCGCCGGGGCACGAGCCGTGCTCTCGAGGTTACCGATGCTCTCAGGTCTGTTCGCCATGAACATCCTGTTCAGATCCAGTATCTTGCTCGAATCGCCATTCACGGACAGCGATGGCCCGGCGTGTGACGCCGGCTTGCGGTGACTTTCCGTTCCGTTGTTCCCCACGGGGGAGACCTGGGCGAGAGATGCCGGTTCGGCGTGACGGCCCAGGGGACCGGGACGCCCCCTGTCGGCGACACGGCGGCTAGATGCGGTCCGTACGGCTCGACAGCCAGCCCCAGTAGCGACGGAAAAGTGACGCCGCGTCACTTTTCCAGGTCACTTCGGTCGCGAAGTACTTGGTCACAGGGGATCATTTCGTTACGGACCCAGGCTTGGTCTCGTCGCGGACCGATAGCTTGGCGCCCGTCGTCATCTGCGGCTTCCCTCTTCGCTCAGATACCGACCCAGATCGTGCCGACGATCCGCTGGCCCTGGGCGAGCTCGGCGTGGACGCCGTTGGGCACGGCCCAGTAGCCGGCAAGGTCCAAGCCGGCGATATCGACGTCCTCCCACAGGTTGCCGACGATCTGGTCGTCGACGAGAAGGGGGATGTGGCTCCGGCCCTTCGGGTCGGTCCACGCGTCGCCCTTGGTCGCCTTGGCGAGCAGGGCCTTCGTCTCCTTGGTGACCTCGTCGCGGTCGAGCTCAGCACTGTAGTAGTGGTCCCAGCGCGGGCTGTAGGTCCATCCTGCTCCAGGCATCAGTCAGTTCCTCCTTTGGTCGGGTTTTCCGGTGGATCACTCCTCGCTCCTTCGAGCGGGATGGCTGCCGGCTGTGCCGGGGTGACGGTCGGCTCCGTGGATGCCGCCGGAGCGCCCGGCGGTGCCGGCATCCCAGCACCAACTGCGCTGGTGACGCCTGCACGAGGAGCTCCGGCCGGCTGGGGCGCGCTGAGCAATCCGTGGGTCCCGATGTAGGCAAGGAGCGCCACGAACGCTGCGAGGACGATCACGGCGAAGACCCAGAAGCTCACGGTGTAGCTGACCGAGGTGGCGAGCAGCCCGACGATGGGCATGAACGCCGCCATGATCATCATCCCCGAGGAGAAGAACGCGGTCGAAGAGGCCACCTCGTGGGCCTTGAAGGTGGTGTTCGCCACCTGCAGGCCGATCGGCCAGAGCATCCCCTCGGGGATCCCGGCCAGGGGGAACACCAGGTAGAAGAGACCGTGCACGTACGGAGTGAGCGCCAGGGCGAGCGCGGCGGCCGTCGCGAAGCCCATGGCGATCACCATCACTGCCACCTTGTTGGTGATCGGCGAGCGCACCATGACGACGAAGCGGGCGCCCAAATTGAAGACGAACATGCCCGCGATCAAATAGAAGATCTCCTGGGCGGAGAAGCCCAGCGTCTTGCCGTAGAGGACGGCGAAGGACAGCACGATGAAGTAGGGGACCTTGTTGCCGAGTGCCGCGATGAGCGAGGCGTTGAACGTGGCGTTGTTGTTGCGGAACAAGAAGGCGAGCCCGCTCGGTCCCTTCTCGCCGTCCTCGGTGCTGCGATGCCCGACGTACTTGAGACCCAGCCTGCCCCGCAGCGGGATGAGGAGTAGTGCTGCAATGCCGGCCATGACGGCGAAGAGGGCGAAGATGTCCTTGATCCCGAGGACCGCGATCAGTACCCCGGTGGTGAACGGGGCGATGATGAGCGCGGTTGACACCCAGAAACTGAACCCCGCCTGGTCGACCTGGCGCTGGCCCGGGTCGACCGAGGCCATGCCACCCATG
>JAJZJY010000062.1 GCA_021809885.1 Actinomycetes bacterium | reverse complement strand
GTGTCGGTCGGCCGGCTGTGGCGACGAAAACCACCTCCCGGTCCGGCCGGTCGGGCGCGTCCCGGACGTCGTCGATGACGAACCCGGCCGCCGTCAACGATGCTGCCACCTCGGCTCGCTCCCGGAACCTCAGCGTGGAGTCCGAGGTCAGCACCGCCCCGGCGGCGTGGAACACGAAACTTGTCCGGAACGACACCAACGGCAGCCCGACCTCCGTTACGTCGATCCAGCTCTCGACCGCGCCCACCCCGGGGACCTGAACCTGTTTCCATGTCGCGGTCGGGGTCCACTCCTCCCAGGCCCGTCGAGCCGGGTCCCGGGTCTCGAACACCAGCTGACCTCCCAATCGAAGGGTCCGGCGGATCGCCACTAGCGTGGTTTGCCAGTCCTCGTCATCGACGAAGACCTGGGCAACGTTGCCGGTCATGGTGACCAGGTCAACCTCCAGTCCGGCCGCCGCCCTGGCGTCACCGTGAACCCAGCGGACCTTGCCGGCATCCGGCTTGCGACCAGCCACCGTCAACGAGGCCGCCGCCGGGTCGACACCGACCACGGAGATCCCCCGCCCGGCGAGCCGGCAGGCCAGGGTCCCGGTCCCGCAGCCGAGGTCGACCACGCTGGCGGCGCCGAACTCCTCCACTATCGCCACATAGGCATCCAGGTCGCTGCGGTCCGGGTCGAAAGGGTCGTACACCTCGGCCAAGCGGGGACTGGCGAACAAGTCGTCGACCACCCATCCAGACTGCCCCATCTGAGTCGGCGCGGCGGCCCTGCAAGCGACCGCCACGCCGCGCCCTATCGACGGATATGCCCCTTAGCCAAGCTCACCATCGCCGAGCAGAACGTGCGGGCCGAACGCTGGCATCATCGGCTACACGGCGGGCAGCGCAGAATCTCGCATTTCAAGGCGTTGGAGGGATCGGAGAGGACGCTCCGAACCGGCGTTCCGCGTGGCTCGATCTCCGTGGCTACCGGGCCCCGGCCGGCCGTGGCCTTCGCCCGTCAGGCTAGGGTGCCGTGAGCACGGCGGGCCTCACCGAGGAGCGCCTCAACTGCCCGGCCGGCACGCTTGACCTCGCCGGCGGTGGCGGGCAGGTGGCTGTAGCCGGATTTTGTCTTCAGGCCGAGCAGGGTTGCCAGGTGCCGCTCGAACCCGGGCCCCGCCGTCTTCAGCAGATCGACCGCCTCGTGGTGGTCGTCCCCCTGTGCGTAGCGGCCGAGCCTGGCGCAACAGATGACGTCGGACGCGGCGATCCCGGCGTGCACGCACAAGGTGACGTAGGCGTCGGCCACGTCACCTGGCCCATCAGCAAGGTCCTGGACCACCCTCGCTGCGTCAGCGAACTCCTGGGCCTTGGCCATCCTTCCCTGCCGGATCGTCTTGTCGCAGTCGGCCACCCGGCTCATGTCCGGGTACCGGAGCGCAGGGCTGAGACCAGCCAGTCCCGAGTGCCGGCAACGGTGAGCCCGTCGCGGACGACGTCACGGAGGAGCGGCTCGTGGTCGCCGACCTCGCCGGCGGCAAACTGAAGCGGTCGGGCATCGTTACCCGTCCAGCGGGTCACCTGGTCGGCGAGAGCAGTCACCTGCTCCTCCCATGGGTCCTCGTCGACATCGTCGGGTCGGATGATGAGGATGTCAATGTCGCTGCTTGTGGTCATGTTCCCGCGGGCGGCGGACCCGAACACGGCGGCGTAGACGGGCCCGGGTCGCCAGGTAGCGAGCACCTCCTCCAGGCGGTTGAGCAGCCCGGCGCGGGCGCCGACGAGATCCATGAGGGGGCCGGCGGCCAGGTGCTCACGGTTGAGCCGGTACGCGTAGGCGTTGCCGACGCGCTCGGCGAGCACGATGCCCTGGGAGGTCAGCCTGACCAGCACCTTGCGGATCCCATCCTCGGAGTACCGCCCGAGCACCCGGTGCATCTGTCCGGTGGTGAAGGTCGTCTCGGCTTGGGCGAGCACCGCAAGCACGTCACCATCCAACGTCGGCGTCACCGTTGCCAGCGGCCGTCCGAGGTCCACCACGTCCTCCTTCGATCGTTCTCGTCGTACCCCGAGCATAGTCGATATACATCGACAAAAGTAGAGTTGTCGGTCCGCCGATGGCCAGCGGGTTGACGCAGGCGCGGACGCAGTCAGGCGAGATCCCAGAGCTGGCGGTAGTAGCGGGTGCGCTCCGGGTCGGGGTCGATGCCGTAGGCGTCGAGGAGTGGGCCCTCCCAGCCGGGGCCGTAGTTCCACACGGTGCTGTAGGTCGCCACCGCCAGGTCGGCCCAGCGGTCAGCGACGCCGAGCGCAGCGAGGTCGACGTGCGCGATGTACCGACCGCTGCTGTCGAGGAGGGTGTTCGGGCAGCACGCGTCGCCGTGGCAGACGACGAGCCGGTCGACTTCCGGCGGCGCGCCGAACGCGGCCAACGCGCCTTCGGCCTCCTCCGCCGACGTCTCCGGGGGCCGGGTGGCGCCCCGCTGCGCCGCTGCAGCAACCCGGGACTCGATCGACCACGACCACGGGCAGTCATCGACGGGCAGGGCGTCGTGGAGGGCACGAAGGCCGGCACCGACAGCGGCGACCGCCGTTGCCGGCTTCGCCCGCCACGCGGCGCTCGCCGCGCTCGACGCGTCGACCGCCGAGGTCACCAGCCAACTGCCGTCACCGTCGGTGCCTGCGTCGAGCACGGCAGGGACAGGCGCGAACCGGCCGGCCCAGACCATCCGCTCGGCCTCGACGAGCAGGTCCAGGCCGCTGCCCGCCGGGGCCCACTTGACGTAGCGGCCGGCCCCCGACACCCGCCAGGTCACCCCGCCCAGCTCGTTGACCCACACGGCCTCCAGACGCCCCCCGGCAGCGGCCGCCACCACCGGGTCGGGGACGGCCACAGCACCGTCGGGTGGGCCGGCCAGCGGCCGGCGATCAGCGGTCACCAGCAGGCCCGGGAGCCGGCGCGGCAGTCGATTCGGCGAGGCCGGGGGGAAGGCGACGGGCGCGCGATCGCACCCGCACAGCCTGCCCGACGAGGCGTCCCGAGGAGCCCACGGCCGGGCCGGAAGCGGCCCCACGCGCACCCCGCCTGCGGCGCTCCCCACGGGAAGTGCCAACTGTGTGGAGCATCGATGGGCATGCTGTCGAGTGGGATCGGGCGTGGAGGAGCTCTTGGCCGAGGCGGAGCACGCGGCGGTGGGTGGCTGGGACTTCGGGTGGCTGACTGGGAGGGTCTCGGCCGGTGGGCTGGCGTGGGAGTTCGGGGCGTTGGTCGACGACGCGTGCGCAAAGGCGTCGTCGGTCCTTGACGTCGGCACGGGTGGCGGCGAGTTCCTCGACGCCCGACAAGGTCTGCCTGCTCGCACGGTGGCGACGGAATCGTGGGCTCCCAACGTCGCTGTCGCCGGGCGCCGTCTCGGCGCCCGGGGCGTCGGGGTGGTCCACGCCGAGGCGGCGGGCGGCAACGCCCACCAGGACCGCTCCCGGCCTGTAGGGGGGCGGTTGCCGTTCCGGGCGGGAGCGTTCGATCTGGTCGTCTGCCGTCACGAGGCGTTCGTCGCCTCCGAAGTCGCCCGGGTCCTGGGGGCGGGCGGACGGTTCGTCACCCAGCAGGCCGCCAGCTCCTCCGACCAGCTCCGACAACTCCTCGCTCTTGAGCCGGCGCCGCACCCGGCGATGGACCTCGACCTGCTCGTGAGCCAAGCCCGAGCTGGTGGCTTGGTCGTCGACGACGCTCGCGCCGGGTGCGAGACGGTCACCTTCGCCGACATCGGCGCGTTGGCCTGGTACTTGCGGATGGTCCCGTGGGCGGTCCCCGGCTTCACCGTGGACCGCTACCGGGATGCTCTGACCGCCGCCGCCCGGGAGGACTTGAAGCTTTACCAGGAGCGGTACTACCTGGCCGCCCACCCCTGAGACCGGCGGCGGCGTCGATGCCGCCCGGGACGGTTGACGTGACGGTCAGGGTGGAGGGACGGGTGGGGCCGTCATGTGGACGGCCTGGAGAGGAGACCTCCGTGACCCCACCCGCCCAGGTCGAACACGCCCAGCATCACATCGAGACGCCCAGTGCGAGGCACGGCGGCTCCGCTGAGACCCGCCGCCCGCTGCTCGACACCCGAGCTGCCGGCGTCTACACCGGCCTCGGCGAGCGATACCTGCGCCGCCTCCGCTCCGACCGGGTCGTGCCCTGCGTGCGCATCGGCGGCCGGCTGATGTTCGACCCTGACGACCTCGACGCCCTCATCGACCGCCACCGCCAGTCCGCCATCAGCTCCAGGCCCCGCACGTGAACGCCTACCGGGACTTCGGTTCGGTGCGCCGGCTGCCCAGCGGCCGCTGGCAGGCCCACTACCGCCCTCCCGGCGGTGGCCACCTCATGGCAGCGCCCGCCACATTCGCCAACAAAGGCGACGCCGCCGCCTGGCTCGCCCAGATCCGCGGCGACCAGGCCCGCGGCCAGTACATCGACCACCGGGCCGGCCGCATCCAACTGCGAGACCTCGCCGAGCGGTTCCTCACCGAACGGGTCCTCGCGGAGCGCACCGCCGAGACCTACCGGGGCCTGCTCGACAGCCACATCCTCCCCGCCCTCGGCGACACCGAGATCGGCCAGCTCACCCCGCCACCGTCCGGGCCTGGCACGCGCCCCTCGCGCGCCAGCACCCCTCCACCGCCGCCAAGGCCTACCGGCTCCTACGAACGATCTGCAACGTCGCCGTCGCCGACGACCTCATCGCACGCTCCCCCTGCCGAGTCGCAGGCGCCGGGATCGAACGAGCGGCCGCCCGTCCCATCGCCACCCCCGACGACATCGACACCATCACCCGCGCCATGCCCGAGCGATACAGGGCCCTCATCCAACTCGCCACGTGGTGCCATCTCCGCAAAGGCGAGCTGTGCGCCCTCCGCCGCCGCGACATCAACCTTGACCGCGGCTCGGTGACCGTCGTCCGCAACCTCCAACAACTCAGCGACGGGACCCTGCTGTTCAAGGAACCAAAGACCGCCGCCGGACGGCGCACCATAGCCATCCCCGCCCACCTCCTCCCCGACCTCGCTTACCACCTCCGCACCTTCACCGGGCCCAGCCCAGACGACCTCGTCTTCCCCGGGGAGAAAGGCGGACCGCTCCGACCCCACGTCCTCCACAAGCACTGGGCCCGAGCCCGAGCCGCCGCCGGCCGGGACGACCTACACCTACACGACCTCCGCCACACCGGCAACACCTGGGCCGCCGCCACCGGCGCCTCCACCCGGGAGCTCATAGCACGCATGGGACACGCCAGCCCCGACGCCGCCATCCGTTACCAGCACGCCACCGAGGACCGCGACCGCGCCATCGCCGACGCCCTCTCCCGCCAAGCCGCCACACACCGGAGTGGCACGAATGTGGCACGCCGGCCGGTCGAGACACCCGAACCGGCCGCCCACGACAGCGGACCAACCCTGTGACCAGGACTTTCGTCGAGAGCGAGCGACGGGAATCGAACCCGCGTTCTCAGCTTGGGAAGCTGATGTTCTGCCTCTGAACTACGCTCGCAAGGCTCGGCAACGAGATTAGCCGAGCTCTCGGATGCCTCGTCGGCCGGTTCCCCAGGCCAGGACCTCCGCCGGCTACCTGACGGCCATCCTGCACGCCACCAGCGCGCCGTGCACCGCTCGACGCCCAACTGCGCCAGGTGTCTCCCCGCCAGCGCGTCGGCCACCCAGCGCGTAGCTGGCGCTCGGCAGCGTCCGCCAGCCCCGGGACCACGGCGAGTGCCTCACGGATCACGCCGGCCACGCCGGCCACGCCGGCCACGCCGGCGACGCCGGCCACCGAGCTGACGCTACCGGGTGACAGCCCAGCCGGCGGGGGTACCACCCGGCTAGGTTCGGTGGCCATGATCCTGTCGGACCGGACGATCCGCGAGGAGCTGGCGGCGGGGCGGATCGAGATCGAGCCGCTCGACCCGGCCGACATCCAGCCGTCGTCGGTGGACCTTCGGCTCGACCGTTTCTTCAGGGTGTTCCGCAACCATCAGGCATCGGTGATCGATGTGCGGGAACCTCAGGATCACCTCACCGAGCTGGTGGAGATCGCCCCCGATGGCGCGTTCGTGCTCCATCCCGGCGAGTTCGTGCTCGGCTCCACTGCCGAACGGGTGCGGCTCCCGACCGACCTGGTGGCCCGGCTGGAAGGCAAGTCGAGCCTCGGGCGGCTCGGGCTGCTGATCCACTCGACGGCCGGCTTCGTCGACGCAGGCTGGGACGGCTACCTGACCCTCGAGCTGTCCAACGTGGCCACGCTGCCCATCAAGCTCTACCCGGGGATGAAGATCGGCCAGATCAGCTTCCTTCGGATGACCACGGCGGCGGACGAGCCGTATGGGTCGGGACGCATCGGTTCGAAGTACCAGGGCCAGCGGGGACCGACGGCCAGTCGCTACTACCAGAACTTCACCGGGGAACCCGCCGACGGAACGTCACGGACGTGATTGACTGGAAGCGCGCGGCGGTCAAGTTGCGGTTATCGTGTCGCGACCTGGAGTGGGAACCCGCCACCTACTCCGGGCAGAGTGGATCGAGATCCGCCGCTCGATCCGCTCCGCCGGTGGCGCCCTCAGGGGCGCCACCGGTGTCCCCAAGGGTCGCCGGGCACTTCGATCGAGCAGTTTAGGCGCGCCCGAGCGACGATACCCCCCAAAAAGGCACAAGTCATCGGGTGAGGGAATTGCTCGGGGTGTCAGCCCCGTACTCTGCGACAGCGGCGTCCAGATCCAGCGGAGCGGTCTGCAACGGGACGTCGCCCCACAGCTCCCGCGGCACCATCCATCCCACCTCGAACTCGATCCCATCGGGGTCGCGGGCGTACAGCGACTTGGACGTCCCGTGATCGGAGGCTCCGACGAGCGCGCCGGCTGCCGCCAGGACGCTGCGGAGGCGGCCCAGCTCCTCCAGGGTCTCGACCTCCCACGCGAGGTGGTAGAGCCCGACGCTCCGGGTGCCGGCCTCGGACGGCGAGGCCTGGTCGCCAACGGCGAACAGGCCGAGGTCGTGGTCGTTGCGACTCCCGGGAGCGACGAGGAACAGCGCCTTGCCGGGGATCTCGTGGCGCGTCTCGAAGCCGAGGACGTCCCGGTAGAAGGCGCCGCTGCGCCCGACGTCGCGCACGTAGAGGACGGCATGGTTGAGCCGCTGGACGGGCATGCCCCAGTCTGCCCGACGCGGCCCTCGCTCAGGCAGGAGGCTCCCTGCGAACGTCGCCGGCCGCCTTGTCAGGCCGCAGCCCTTGGAAAGACGGGTGCCGCAGACGGCCATCCCGTGTCCATTCGGAGAACTTCACCGCTGCAACGAGCTCGGGCCGCGACCAATGGGCGGCTTTCTCCGCTATGGCATCAGCGAACGGCGAATCCGGCTGCTCACGAGCGATCAGTTGGGCGTGCAAGGAGCGGAGGGTGGCCTCGTCGAAGCCGGTGCCGACCTTGCCGGCGTAACGGAGGCGGCCGTCGTCGTAGTAGCCGACGAGCAACGCGCCGAAGCCGAGGCGCGCGCCGCCGGGGTCCGTCCAGCCGCCGATGACCAACTCCTGGCTCGCGCTGCACTTGAGCTTGCGCCACTCCGGCGAGCGCCCCGGGTGGTAGGCCGCGTCGACCCGCTTGGCGATGATCCCCTCCCAACCAGCGGCGCAGGCACGTTCGAGCAGCTCGGCGGGGCGGCCCTCGATGGCCTCGACGACCTGGATGTCAGGGCCAGCGCTGGCGATGAGCTGGCGCAGCAGGGCCTGGCGGTCCGTGAGGGGCAGGGAGGTCGTCTTCCGACCGAGGAGCTCGAGCAGGTCGAAAGCGCACAGCACGACCGCTGCTCGGGCGCCCGGGTCCTGGAGCAGGCCAAAGCTGGTGCGGGTGCCGTCATAGGCGACTATCTCGCCGTCGATGCTGAAGGTGTCGGCGGGGAGGCGGGCGACGGCAGCGGCGAGATGCGGGAAGCGGGCGTTGTAGGAGAGGTGGTTGCGGGACCACAACTCGACGTCGCCGTCGTTACGAACCGCTACGCAGCGCAGGCCGTCCAGCTTGCGCTCGTACTGCCAGCCGGCCGGGTCACCGTGGTGGTGGAGGGTTACCAGCTCGGCGAGCATGGGCGGGGCCCACGTAGCCCTCTCCCGGGTCCAGGTGCGCGAGCCTCGATCCTCGCCCACCTCGTCGTTGCTGCGCCCGGTGAGGACCGAGTCGGGCTGCTCAGCCTCGACGTCCCGACCGGGATCGGCGTGCTCGTCCGCCCGCTTGACCATGATCCACTGCTCCTTGCCGCCCGGCTCGCGGGAGGTGCGCGTCAACGCCCAGCCGCCCCGCAGCTTCTCGCCGTCCAGCCACACCGACACGTGCCCGTTGGCCACCGCATCAGAGATCGCGACCGGCCGGCCTCCGCCGTTGGTCAGGTTGCGGTAGGTGCCGCGGTCCCAGACGACCACCGTGCCGGCCCCGTACTGTGCGTCGGGGATCACCCCCTCGAAGTCCTCGTAGTCGAGCGGGTGATCCTCGACGTGGACGGCGAGCCGCTTGACCTTCGGGTCGTACGCCGGTCCCTTCGGCACCGCCCACGAGACGAGGACGCCGTCGGACTCGAGGCGGAAGTCGTAGTGCAGGCGCCGAGCGTCGTGCTTCTGGACGACGAAACGCCGGGCATGCTGGGTTGGGAGGGGATAGGGAGGAGGGGGGTCGGGGGGTCGGCCCGCTGGTTCGGGGGTACGGTCGAAGGCCCGCTTCGAGCGGTAGGTGGCCAGAGGGTCGTCGCTGCTCATGTCGTGACCAGCTCGCTCCGCCACGCACCGTCCGGCTGGAGGATCAGGAGCCGGCCGCCGGTCGGGATCGTGTCGTCCGGCGCCCAGCCGTCGCCGGAGTGGCGGATGCCGTAGAGGGTCGAGGGGGCGCCGAGGATCGCCAACCGGCCGCGGCGGACCTCGAACGGCTGGTGCAGGTGGCCGCTCGCGACGATCCGCACGTGCGGGCGGCCCTCCAGGCCGGCCAGCAGCTCGCCGGCGCCGGCGAGCTGGAACCACGGGTGGCTGCTCGGCCCCGCCGGGGGGTGGTGGACGGCCAACACCGTCGGGCGGTCATCCAGGGCGTCGATGGCGGCGAGCAGCCCAGCCGGGTCGACGCCGCCGTCGATCCTGCCGGCGAGGTTGGACGCGGCGGCGGCCACGCGCCATTCGCCGACCTCCACCGGCCGGGGCGGTCCGAAGGTCGCCGTCACCTCCGGGCCGGCGTCGTGGTTTCCGGGGACGGCGAGGACCGGGGCGCCGAGCGGCGCCACCAACAGGGCGACCCGCCGGCACGCCTCCTCGCTGGCATCGTCTGTCAGGTCGCCGGTGAGCAGCACGAGGTCGACGGCGGTGCCGCTGGCGGCGACGGCCTCGGCGGCGGCCTCGATGGCGGAGCGCAGCCGAGCGTCTGGGTGGCGTTGGTGGCTCGTGTCGGAGGGATCGGCGCGCAGGTGGGTGTCGCTCAGCTGGAGCACCGTGGCGACCATGCCCCCATCCTGCCCCGGGGCGCCGCCGTCGTCAGCAGGCGGGCACGACCCGCCTGCCCGACGCGTTGCGGTGCCCTGCGGGTCAACGGGCCGGGAACCTTCCGCCACCCGCCGTCGTCAGATGCTCGGGATCGGCCACCCGGGCCGGCGAGGGCGCTCCGGCAAGCCGGCGGCGGGAGGAGTGACGATGAGAGCCAAGCGGAACCGGGCGGCGCTCGCCGCGGTGATCGGGCTGGCGTCGCTGGCGGCGGGCAGCGCCGCCCCGAGGATGGCGGCTGCGTCGCCGGCCCCTGCCCGCGCCAGGGCGGTGTGGGTGAAGGACTGCCCGACGAGCAAGTTCGGCATGCACCCCAAGTCGTTCGTCGTCGCGTGCGCCGATGGCGGCCTGTACTTCCAGGACCTGAGGTGGACGGGCTGGGGCGCTTCCAGAGCAGTCGGGCGCGGCATCCTGTGGGCCAACCTGTGCAAGCCCTCCTGCGTCGCCGGCAAGCTCGTGTCCGAGCCAGGAACGCTCACGCTGAGCAGGGTGGCCGAGCGCGCCGGGCGCGAAACCTACGGCTACGCGTATGTCCGGCCCCTGCCTCCCGACAAGTACCACCTGCGGAAGTTCGGCTACGAGCTGGCCTACCGCTGAGCAGCCTCGGCGGACGCCTGCCCCGTCCTCGACCACCGTCCCGCCGCGGACCAGGCGCGTGTGGTCATGTGATTGCCTCCCCGCCGGTGCCGAGCCGGCGCTCGAAGCCCGGCGGGACGATGACGTCCGCCACTGACAGGTGGTGCACGGAGGCGTGGCCGAGGGCCCGCAGCGTCGAGTCGATGCCGCCGCGGAGGATGTCCAGGACGTTTTCGACCCCGGCCTGGCCGTTGACGGCCAAGCCCCAGAGGCAGGCGCGCCCGACCATCACCGCTCGGGCGCCGAGCGCCAGTGCCTTCACCACGTCGCTCCCCCGCCGCACCCCGCCGTCGAGCAGCACCTCCACCTCCCCGCCCACCGCCTCCACGATCGGGCGGAGGCAGCGGATCGTGGCCGGCGTGCCGTCCAGGTTGTTGCCACCATGGTTGGACACGGAGACGGCGGTCGCGCCGAGGTCGACGGCCCGGCGGGCGTCGTCGAGCCTGGTGATCCCCTTCAGCATGAACGGCCCGTCCCACTGCGAGCGCAGCCAGGCGACGTCCTCCCACGACGGCGGCGGGGTCTGCATCCACTCGCCATAGGCGCCGAAGAACGTCGGTGCGGGACCGTCGCCGACTGCCATGTTGGGCACTTCCAGGCGGGGCAGGCCACCGCCGCGCGCCCAATCGGCGAGCCACAGCGGATGGCTGAGGCCATCCGGGGCGAGCGACAGGAGGGTGCCGAGGTCGAGCTTCTGGGGGATGCGTGGACTGCCCCAGTCGCGCCCGTGGGAGAACGACCAGTCGAGGGTGGCGATGACCCCGACGGCGCCGGCGGTCCTTGCCCGCTCGAGGCGCGCCACCATCTGGGCGCGCGAGCCGAGCCAGTAGGTCTGGAAGAAGGTCTGCTCGTTGGCTGCGACGACCTCCTCCACCGGCTTGCTGGCGAAGCATGACAACCCCATCGCCGTACCCCTCGCCGCTGCTGCCCGGGCGATGGCGACCTCACCGTCGGGGTGGACCGCTTGCACGCCGGTGGGGGAGATCACCACCGGCAGCGAGATCTCCTGGCCCATCACCGACGTCGCCAGGTCGCGGGCTGGTGCGCTGCCGGCGACGTGCGGGGCGAAGCCGAGCTGGGCGAAGGCAACGAGGTTGTCCTCCACGGTGACGCCCCGCTCGGAGCCGGCCACCAACGCCCCGTACACCGATCTCGGGAGTCTCCGCCGGGCCCGCCGCTCAGCGACCGCCACCGTCTCGAACCACCGGTTGGCCATCGGGGCGACGTTACTGCCTGGCTGCGAGGCCGGCGCCGGCGGGGGGCAGCGCAACCGTCATCCGGGTACCTCGACCCGCGTGGAGCGGCGAGGCGACGTCGATGCTGCCGCCCATGGCGGCGACGAGCTCGGCGACGATGGCCAGGCCGAGTCCGGTGCCGATGCGGCGGCGGTAGCCGTCGGCGGTGGTGAACGGTTCGAACAGGCGCTCCCGCCCTTCCGGCCCGATCCCCGGTCCGTCGTCGTCGACCCACAGCGCCGCGCCAGCAGAGCCGACGCTCACGCTCGTCGCCGCGTGGTTGAGGGCGTTCTCGGCGAGGTTGGCGACCACCTGGCCGAGGCGGTCGGGGTCGGCGGTCACCCACTGGCGTGGACCGCTGACCGCCTGGAGGGTGAGGCCGAGCTCGGCGGCGGCCGGTCCGAAGGCGGCCACGGCCCCTTCGATGATCCCACCGAGCT
>JAJZJY010000001.1 GCA_021809885.1 Actinomycetes bacterium | reverse complement strand
TGAGCAGCTGCATGCGCTGGACCAGCTGCACGGTGACGCTGACCTGGTTGCCGCTGACGGACACTTGGCTGGTGCCGCCAGTGGCAATGACCGAGGTCCACGTCGAAGCGCCGGCGCAGCACCTTGACGATCAGCTCGTCTTGGTACTGGGGCAAGGTCTTGTCGAAGACCACCCCCCCGCCGCAATCTGGGCAAGCGTCGGGCAGGCCGACTTCGATCGTCTCCTCGACATCTTCGGGCGCAGGCGGAGAGCGCCGCCCCTTCTTGCCGTATGCCTCGCCCGCCTTGCGTCCCGGACGGGCCGGGTCGGGCTTCTTGGTGCCCTTCGAGAACGGGGAGGGCCTGACGCTTCTCTGCCCGGCGTGCCACCCCGAGCTCGGCCCGGAGCCGTTCGCAGTCGGTCCGCAGGCGGTCACGCTCAGCTGACACCTTCTTCAGCTGCTCCCGAAGAGACACGCACTCGGCGCGCACCAACTTCAGCTCTTCACGCTGGGATCGGCGCCCGGCCCGAGGGCCACGAGAAACGGTCGGGGAAGTCGTCATGGCGGCAGCAGGCCGGCCGGCCCGAACCCCCCAGCGACCACCACCGAAACTACACGGCCTGTCATGCCGGGGTGGCGGACCCAGCCCCCAGGATCGCTAACCCAATACCTCCACCGAAGCGAGGCCAGCGTTGGTGCTCGCCCGAGCAGGCACGCTGACCGCCGTCCCCAGCGGCGTGCGCCTCCAGCCCTCGCAGCGGCTGCTCGGTTGATCGTGATCGGCGAGGGGCAAGAACCGCGCGCCATCAGGGAAACTGCGCGCACAGGGAGCGGCATCCGGCTCCGGGTGTGCGCAGTAGGCTGCGGTGCGCGCGGTATGGGTCCCTGAGCAGCGGCCGGCGGCGCCATTGGGGCCATTGGGATCTCCCCAGGGGTGGTCACGAGGGCTCCCCGCCGGGGCCTATCCAGGTGCAGCGAGAGGCGGGATCCGGTGCAGTTGCACCGCTCGCCTGGGCATCCATGGCGGTGACGGCGAACGTGCCGCCGGCGTGCCGACGACGCCGCGTCAGCGCAGGAGGGACCGGACCTGCTCGGCGACCTGGGTGCCGAGCGAGGGTGCCTGGTCCCCGGGTCCCGGGCCCAATGTCCAGCGCAGGCGTCCGTGCGCGTCGATGACGAACGCCTCCCCGACGGGTGCGGCCCCCGCCCGTGGCCGCCGGGTCCGGGGAGCGATGCCATAGGACCTCCACACACGGGTGAGGGCGGGGAGCGAACCGGTGAGGTAGTACCAGTTGGGCAGGCTGGTCAGGTCCTCGGCGTGGTCGAAGGCCGCCACCACGGCCCTGGACCGGTACTCCGGGTCGGCCACGATCGCTACGAACGCCGTACCCGAAGGTCGGCCGACGGCGAGGTCGGCCAGGCGGAACTGGCGGGCGACGAGATGGCTGGCGGACGTGCGGACCGGGTCGAGGAAGGTGAGGGCGACGACGCGGCCCCGGAGGCTTTCGAGCGAGACGTGCTGGCCGTACTGGTCGACGAGGCCGAACCCCGGTGCAGGTGCGCCGGGCTCCCGGTGGGGCGTGCCGTTGATCGCTTCGGTCAGCAGTGCCGACGTCCCCGGCTGCACCACTGCCGCCGTCGCCGGCACGGCGCCGACCAGCAGCATCCCGAACGCCCCGAGGGTGGCGGTCACCGCCGCCGTCGGCATCGTCACGAGCCGGGTCAGCAGGCGCGTGGCGGGTCGGCGCGCCGAGGCCGTGGCGGGAGCAGCAGCGGGCGCCGGCGGTAGCGCGGCGCACACCCCGGGAGCCTCCGGTGCCTCCCCGCGCAGCGGGACCCGCCGCGCCAGGAAGCCGCCTCCCACGAGCAGCGCCCACGGAAGCATGGAGTTTGGGTCGGTGGCCACATCGCCAAACCAGCCCATGTCCTGCGCCAGGACCCACGTCGCGAGGCAGAAGGCGGCGGCGACGGCAACCCCGACCGCTGCGAGGCGGGGCCTTCCCGACAGCAGCGCGACGCCGACGAACGCCAGCGCCGCGACGACGACAAGGTTTACGACCAGCCCGTGCGAGGCGGCGAGCCGGCCGAAGGCGGCGACGGCCGAGGCCAGCGCCGGGGGTTGCCGGGTGGCGGCCATGGACGAGGCCATCGATGGAATCCTGCCGGTCCGTCCGCCCTGCCAGAACCCGCGTCCCGGCCAGGCCTGCAGGGCGGCGAAGCCGGCAAAGGCGGCTCCTGTTGCGGAGGTCAGCACCCGGCCGAGGCGTGGGCCTCCCCAGGCCCGCTCTGGCAGGGCGAGCACGGCACCCGCGACGGCGTAGATGAGAACGGCTCCGGGCGTCCCGAAGAGCCACGTCTGGCCTCCGGCGAAGATCCCTCCGAAGGCCTCCCCGAAGACCCAGACCAGCATCCCCCAAGCGGAGCTGAGGAGGCCGGCGAGCCTGGAGAGCTCCCAGCGGGGTGCGAACACCAGGAGCAACCCGACCCCCATCTGGATCCATACGACCGAGGTGGCCGCCGCTATCGGATGGCGGGTCCACACACCGAGTCCGACGCCGACGACGGCGTGCACCCAGCGGGGGGAGCCGGCGGCCGCCGGGGCCACCACGCCGGTCGGCAGGCCCATCACCATGCCCTGGTTGACCTGGAGGACACCGTCGAGCACCCAGAGCAATCCGAAGCCGAGGCGGAGCAACCGCCGTCCCGCCGGTTCGGGGGGCGCCGCGGCCGGGGGGAGGCAGGCGCCGAGGCGGCGTCGACCCAGGCGGGCCAGCGGCTGCCAGGCGAGGAGGCAGGCGCCGACCACGACCGCAACGACCAGGGCCTCGACGCGCAGCGCGCCGTCGAATGCGGCGACGATCAGGGGGTCGCCGGAGGCGGCGCCCGCGCCCATGCCTCCCATGCCTGGCACCAGATCGCTCCTCGGACGTCGGGTGCCACCAGCATGCGTCCGGCCGGGTGGTCGGGGCAACGCAGCCCGGCGACCGGTTCGTGAAGTCGCCGTCCTCCAGAGTGGGCTGGAGGGTTTGGGTCGGGGCAGCGGGCAGCGGTCCGGGTGGAGGAGAAAGCGACGCTGATCCGGGCGAGGACCTTGCCGGTCGGGGAGCGCAACTCGGCGTGGACGCCAGGGGCCGGATTGATGAGCGGGGCGTCCACCGAGGTTCCGCACAGCGCCTAGCGCAGCATCGCCGGCGCGCCTCACGGAGGGCGTAGCCGACAGGCTACTCAGCTACCTGCGCCGCATCAGCCGAGGGGCGACGGGGGCTCGAACCCGAGCCGGCGCATGCCCTGCTCGACACGGTTCACGACCGTCTCGGCCACCGCCACGCGGGCGTACCGCTTGTCCTCGGCCGGGATGATGTCCCACGGCCCGAGGGCGTGGTCGGTCCGAGCGAACATGTCCCGCAGCGCTGCCTCGTACTGCGGGCGCTTCTCTCGGTTGCGCCAGTCCTCCTCGCCGAGCTTCCACGCCCGCAGGGGATCGGCCTGGCGGCTCTGGAACCGGGCGAACTGCTCGTCGTGGGATATCTCCAGCCAGAACTTGACGAGGATCATGCCGTCGGCGGCCAACTGGCGCTCGAAGGTGACGATCTCCCCGTACGCCCGGCCCCACTCCTCGTCGGTGGCGAAGCCCTCCACACGCTCGACGAGCACCCGGCCGTACCAGGAGCGGTCGAAGATGGTCATCTCCCCCCAGCCTGGCAGCGCGGGCCAGAACCGCCACAGGTACTGGTGGGCCTTCTCGACCTGGGTGGGCTTGGCGAAGAAGGCGATCCGGTAGTGGCGGATGTCGAGGTTGGCGACGAGCCGGCGGATGGCTCCGCCCTTCCCGGACGCGTCCCAGCCCTCCATCACCACACAGATCGGTGGCCCGGGGCTCTCGTCGCCGAGCAGGCCGGCGGTCGACAGCCGGAGGTGCTGCAGCCGGCGCTGGGCGGCTTCGAGCCTCGCTGCCTCCTCCCGGCGGCTCAGGCGCAGGCTCAAGTCGATGGCGTCGAGGGTGGCCACCGTGCAAACGTAGCTTCGGGCCGGCCGGCGGGTCAGGAGGTATGCGGACGGCGCGGCGGCGACGCCCCTGCCTCGGCGGGCGGGAGGGCACGCAGTCCGGCCCAGACCAGGTCGGCGAGGCGTTGGGCCATGAGGTCACCCTCCCGGGCGTGCCCGGCGCCGGCGGGACCGGCGACCGGTCCGTTCCGGCGGCGGCGTTCGACCCACAGCCGGCTGGTCGTCTCGGCCAACCCGACGATCCCGAAGGCCAGCAGCTCTCGGTGCGACGCCTCGATACCGACTTCGATCAGGCTGGCGATCGTCGCCGCGATGCGTGACTCCACGGCGCGGACCGCGCCGGCGAACTCCTCCTGCTGTCGGGCGCCGCTCGAGAACAGCAGTTCGAACGCGGCTGGTTGCGTCTCGACGAACCGGAAGTACGCCCGGAAGCCTTCGAGGACGCGGCGGTACGGCTCAGCCTCGGCGGTGGCCCGCGTGGTGACCGTCTCGAGCAGCTCGGCGCCCACCGTCTCGATGAGCTCCCGGTAGAGTTGGGACTTGGACCCGAAGTGCTGGTAGAGGACGGGCTTGGTCACGCCGGCCTGATCGGCTATGTCCTCCATCGACGTGGCGTGGAAGCCGGCAGCAGCGAAGCACTCGAGGGCGACCGAGAGCAGCTGGCGACGGCGGCGTGCCGCCGGCAACCGCCGTGCTCGGGTCTCGGTCGTCATCGGGGGCTGGTTTGGGGGATCGACAGCGGTGTCCTCTCGGGCGCGGCGACCGACGCTAGCGCCGGGCCGCCTGGCGCGTGGCCCACGCGGTGAGTGCCCCTCCCCGCGCTCTGAGCGGCTTTGGGCGCAATAGCGGAAGCGAACCTCGGTTGGGAGCCGGCGCCGGGGTCGACCCGGGTGCCCACCCACTAGTGTCGCCGCTGGGGAGCGACGGAGGCGCCTCGTCTCTACCATCGTCGGAGGTTCACGACCGCGATGTACGCAGGGCTCGAGCCAGGCTGTCCCCGGGACACCATCCGGTGGCCGTGGGATTGCCGCCGGCAGCCGGCGACGACGGGGACGGCGCCGTGAGCTTCGCCGCGCAGCTGTGCGAGGGGTTGGACGGCGCGGGAGCCCCGCCGTTGCTCGAGTTCGCCGGCCTCCTGCTGCGGGCCCCGACGGGGGTCGGCTTCGTGTACGAGGTGCTGGACATCGTGGCGGCCCGCTTCGGGGTTGACGACGCCGTCTTGGTGACGGAGGAGACGGCGATCGGTCGCCAGGTGTTCCGCCTCGGCCGCCGCCCGCTCGGTGCGGGTGGTGAGGAGCAGGCGGCCCGGTCGTTGCTCGGCGCCCCGCCCGGCTTGTACACGTCGCCGCCCGGCGCCGTCGACCGGGCGGTGGCAGCCTTCGTCACAAGCATGGCGAGCGCGGCCCTGAAGATGGATGTGCTCGGCCACGACGCCGGCCACGACCCGCTGACCGGGCTGCTCAACCGCCGCAGCTACGAGCAGCAGCTCGCCGAGGCCGTGGCGCGCAGCCGCCGGTACGGGTGGCCGTTCGCCCTCGTGCTCATCGACCTGGACGACTTCAAGTTGGTAAACGACGAGCTGGGCCACGCGGCCGGCGACACCGCCCTGCGCGCCATCGGCGTCGAGGTCCGCGCCGTGCTGCGGCGCGGCGACGTCGCCGCCCGCATCGGCGGCGACGAGTTCGCCCTCATCATCCTCAACGCCGATTCCCCGGCCGTGCTCGATCCCTTGGTGGAGCGGCTGCGCCCGAGGCTCGCCGAGGCGCTACCGGGCCGTGGCGTCCACTTCTCGGCCGGGGTCGCTTGCTTCCCGGCGGACGCCGAGGATGCCGTTCGACTGCAGCACCTCGCCGACGAGCGGCTCTACGCCGACAAGGCCGCCGGGTGACCCTTCCTGGCCACCCGGCGCTCGTCGACCCGGTGGCCATCGACCAGCTCGAGCTGGAGCTCCGCCAGCTCGCGGGCATCACCTTCGTCGGCTTCGGCGAGCGCGACGGCGCGCTGGCCATCGAGATCGCTGCGAGGGAGGGCTCGGACACCGCGGCGCTGCGGACCGCAGTCGAGCGCATCGCGGCCGCGCTGCTCGACGGCAACCTCGTCGTGGAGGTCCTGGGCGAGCGCAGCGACGACCGCCGGGGCCAGCGGGTGCGCCTCCGGGTCGCCGTGCCCGTGGCGGCGGTGGGCACCGTCGAGCTGCACCTGGCGTTGGGGCACCGGCGGACAGCGGTCGAGGCCGACGCCGGCGACGCGATCGCCGCCGGTCGAGCGGTCGTCGCCGGCCTCGAGACCCTCGGCCTGCCCACCCCTTTTGGGGTGACCGCTGCCCACGAGCTGCCCCCTGATCTGGGCTCGGGCACCCTGGTCCTGCTCGAGGACACCCGCACCGGGGAACACCGGCGTGGCCTCGCCCGGGGCGCCACGCCGGCGGAGGCGGCCGCCCGGGCCGTGCTCAACGCCCTCAACCGGTTCCTGCAGCCGGCGGCGCCGGGGTCAGCCCCCGCCGGGGAGGACACGGTGGCCGGCTGAGGAGCTGACCGGGTCCCAAGTACAAAGACGAGCGCACGGCGCCTACTGGCACCGGCTGCCGCGGGGACGAGGCGTGATGAGAAGTCTGGGACGCCACTTGGCGGAGGCGGCCAAGGGCCAGTGTCGGACATGTCTCCGTTCGCCTCAAGTCCGCGGAGCGTCTGTGCCGATCCACACTCCGAACCCCATGACGGGGCGTTATCGATCACGGACGAAAGGTGCCAACGTGTCAATCACAGTCAACTTCAACGCTTCGGCGACCCAGGCGTATGACACCCTCAACGCCACCAACAGTGCCCTCAACACGACTATCGGTGAGATGTCGTCCGGTTTGGCGATCCAGACCGCTGCGAGCAACCCCGCCGGGTACGTCTCCGCAGGCCTGCTGGGAGACCAGGCGGCCGGCTACGGAGTGGACATCACCAACGCCCAGAACGGTGTTTCGATGCTCCAGACAGCTCAGGGCGCGCTCAATCAGGCGGTCAGTATCGTCCAGCAGATGCAGCAGCTCGCATACTCCTCGGCCAACTCGGGCTCGACCGACCCGGCTGCCGCCGCAGCGAACCAGCAGGAGTACAGCGCTCTCCAGTCGGACCTGACCCAGATCGCCAACACGACCAAGTTCGGGTCCCAGGTGCTCCTCTCGGGCACGTACACCGGGACCTTCCAGGTCGGCACGGGCGTCAGCTCCTACAGCCAGCTGGCAGTGACCATCTCCACCGCGGCAACTGACACCGGCCTCGGGCTCAACACCACCTCGGTGGACACCCAGGCGAACGCGACCACAGCTATCACCTCGCTGTCGGCTGCGATCAACACCGTCGACAGCATGCAAGCCTACCTCGGGGCACAGCAGAACAAGCTGCAAGACATCGTGGCCAACCTCACGGTCGGGCAACAGAACCTCCAGTCGGCCCAGTCCCGGATCGTGGACACCAACTTCGCCCAGGCATCTACACAGCTGGCGACCCAGCAGATCCTCGAGCAGACCGGTGCCTCCATGCTGGCGACAGCGCAGCAGGCACCGAACATCGTGTTGAAGGCGCTCGGCCTCTAACACCACAAGTCCACTCGTCCGAAGCCCACCGCGGCGCCCGCCGCGGTGGCTTCGCCTCTCTGCAAGGATGTGGTCACGCGATGTCGGTGAGCAGCTCAGCTACTTCGGTGGGTACAAGCGCCGGCCAGGGTCTTCTCGCCGTTCCCGGTATCGGCACTGGCTTGAACATCACCTCGATCATCAACGCGTTGATGCAGAGCTACAACCAGCCGATAACCCAGCTGCAAGGCCAGCAGGCCCAGTTCAACGCAGTGGCGGCCCTGTGGCAGGGGATCTCTACGGACCTGCAATCACTCGGGTCGGACGCCACGGCCCTATCTACGCCAGCGGATTGGGGTGCGACGACTGTAACCTCCTCCAACCCCTCGGCTGCGACGGGCATCACGACGAGCTCGGCCGCGACCGGATCAGTATCTTTCGTCGTCGACCAGATCGCTCAGGGTGAGTCGCTGGTGTCGTCGGGATCGGTCGCATCTGCGTCTGATGTGGTGACCTCCGCATCGTCGCTGCTGGTTTCGTCTGGGACGCTGGCACTCGGACTGTCGTCGATGTCAGGGTCGAGCCTCGCCCTCGGATCTCACAGCATCTCGGTGACCCAGGCCTCGGCCGCGGCCACAGATGCCGGTTCGGCAGCGCCGAGCGCGTCAACGACGATCTCCTCGTCGAATGACTCCCTGGCGGTGAGTGTGGACGGTACCGCCTACAGCTTGACCCTGGCCTCCGGCACCTACACCTCGACCCAGCTGGCCCAGGCGGTGGCAGCGGCAGCTACAGCAGCTGGAGCACCCCTCTCCGCCAGCATCGCGTCCAGCGGTGACCTCCAGCTCTCCTCGACGAATCAGGGAAGCTCAGCGACCCTCCAAGTGACGGGCGGGACGGCGTTGAGCGCTCTTGGCCTGTCCGCGATGCCGTCTGCGGCTTCGGGGACCGACGCCGTGATCAACGTCGACGGGACCTCCACGACGCTGAGCGACCTGACAGCCGGAGCGACCCTCGCGCTCACGTCGGGGACCGGAGGCACGCTGGACGCGGTAGTCGGCCCCAACGCCCATCTAGCGGTCGGCACGCTGAGCGCCGAGAATGTGAGCACCGGCAACGGGTCGCTCGCAGATGTGGTCTCCGCCGTCAACTCGGCGGGCGCCGGGGTGTCGGCGTCGGATCTGTCCAACGGTGCTGGCGGCTACCTTCTCGACCTGTCGGCGACAGCCACCGGCAATGACGCCAACGTCGGTGTAGCACCGGGAAGCTTCTCCTCATCTGGTCTCGGGAGCCTCCAGGTTTCCCAGCGGGCGCAGGACTCTACGATCTCCCTCGGAGGAGTACAGGGACCGACGGTCTCCTCGGCGACCGACCAGATCGTCGGTCTGCTGCCTGGGTTGACCGCCAACCTGGTATCAGTCTCCTCGACGCCCGTGACTCTCCAAGTCGCCCCGGATGCCTCGGCGATGGCGTCGAAGCTGAGCGCACTGGTCGATGCGGCCAACAAGGTTCTCGCTGACATCTCATCGCAGAGTCAGTACGACTCGTCGACCAAGACCGGAGGCCCACTGCTCGGCTCCGGGCTCGCCGAGCAGGTCACCCAGCAGGTGCTCAACGAGTTCTCCACCGTGGCCGGAATCTCCGGGCTCGGCAACGCGGCGGCCGCCGGGATCACCGAGAGCAACGGGCAGCTCACCTTCGACAAGACGACCTTCGAGAGCGCGTTCTCCGCAAACCCAAGCGCGATCGGCTCCTTGTTCGCCCAAGGTGGGAGCTTCGCCCCTTCGGCGTCGACGTACTCCGGGCAGGCGAGCCTCGTCTATGCCGGGAACGCGACAGCGCCTGGGACCTATCAGGTGGTCGTCGACCATTCGGCGACGCAGGCGGTCGACACCGGAACGGTCGGTTACACGTCCGGGTCCTCGACGGTCCCATCGGCAGATACCTTGACGGTGACCTCCGCCGGGGTGACATCCACCTACTCGGTGACGGCCGGGGAGAGCCTGTCGGGGATCACCCAGGGTCTGGATGCCGCCTTTGCGAGCTCGGGGTCCAACCTCTCGGCCCAAGTGGTCGCATCCGGCGGTTCGTCGCATCTCCAGATCGCCTCCTCTGGGTATGGCAGCGCCCAGAGCTTCGCCGTGTCCACATCGTCTGCCGGCGAGCTCGGCGTGTCAGGGAACTTCGCCGGCACCGACGTTTCGGGTACCATAGGCGGCGTCGCAGCGACGGGCACCGGCCAGATCCTCTCGGTTCCCGTCTCCAACCCGACCCTGGCCGGGTTGTCGTTGCAGGTCACGTCCGCTGGCATCACGTCGGCTACGTCGATCGGCGCCTTCACCTACAACCCCGGTGTAGCCGCGCACATCGCCACCTTGGCATCGTCGCTGACGTCCCCCGGCGGGCAGATCACGTCCCAGATCAGCTCCGACCAGGCCCAGGCGAGCCAACTGAACCCGCAGATCGCGTCGTACCAGCAGATCGCCAGTGAGGAGAAGCTCCTGCTCGAACAGACCTACAGCCAGTTGGATGCAACTCTCGCCGGGCTGCAACAGACGAGCTCGCTCCTCTCGACCCAGTTCGCAGGCGCTTCAGCCTCATTGTCATCGTCACCGAGCGGGAGCACTTTGGCGTGAGCTACGACCGGCGTCGGATCATGATCGAGCAAGTGTCCACCGCCACGCCAGCCGAGCGGCTCCTCATGCTCTACGACCGTCTCATGCTCGACCTCGAGACCGCAGCGGAGGCGAAGAGGGCCGGCCAGCACGAAACCGCGAACGAGTGCCTCATCTCGGCTCAGGGAATACTCGTGACCTTCTCCACAACATTGGACCACTCCTGGGACGGAGCGGCCCGCCTCGATGCGTTGTACCGCTTCTGCTGGGAGGGCCTGATCGAGGTGAACATGACGGGCAACCTCGACACCCTCGACATCGTCGCCGGCATCCTCGGGCAGCTCAACGAGGCATTCCGGGTGGCGGCAATGGACTCGCCGGTGCCTGCAACGGCCTGAAGGAGAACCTCGCCAGACCCACTCAAAGCCTCAGGGCCTTCCGATTGCGCGCAGCCGGCTCAGCGCCGCCAGGTGGATCTGGCAAGCTCGGCTCTCGGTGACCGACAGGACCACCCCAATGGCCGACAGCGACATCCCGAGCAGATAGCGAAACTCGATCACCGTCCGCTCTGCCGGGTTCAGCGACTCCAGAGCGTCGGTGACGACGGAGGGGGAGAGGATCTCGTCTTCTATCCCGGCGACTTCCGTGAGCCCCTCGACTTCGTCGCCCGCTGGCAGGTCGGCGAGGTGGATGGGGCGCTGACTGGCGAGGCGCGCTGCCGTCCTCTTCTTCTCATCGCTCATCGCCTCGAAATCTTCTCCCATCCAGGCCTTCACCTGCTGGCGGGAACGCCGCGACAAGTAGTCATCCGCGCGCAAAGCGTCTCTGACATGTCCGTCGACGCGCAGGTTGGCATAGTGGGCGAAGTCCACCCCCCGCGTCGGATCGAAGCGTTCGATAGCTTCGATGAGGCCCTCGAAGGCGATCCCCTCCAGGTCCTCGATGTCCGTCATCGCCGCCCCGACGCTTCGCGCGTAGGGGAGGCAGCGTAGTGCAGCACGTCTCGCCACCGAGGCGTGGAACTCGACGAGCCGGTTGCGGTTCTCGAGGCTGCGTTCGGATCCATAAGCACTCCAAGCCCCCTCCTCGTCGGTGTGGGGAGCCGTTCTCATAACCCGTCTATCGGCCGGCCGAGGCGCCTGCTGTGCTCTCGTCGTCCGTCTGGAGCGAACTAAACCAGAACTAAACCAGGACAAAGCGCACAATGCGTGAAGTGCCCACCAAAACCAGCACCTGGGATTTCGTGCTTTGCCGGCCACCGGTGCCCGCCAGTGGACGCTAAACCTCAGCCGGACGGGGCCCGATAGCACGAGCATGGTGAGGGGGGGTGTTGGTGCGCTTGGACCGCACGAGCAGAAGGAGAGCACCACGGCGCATGATGCCGACTGCGGTCACGAGAACATGGCAGCGCTCCTCCTGCTCCTCCAGGCCCTCGACGGCCGGGCCTCCGTCCCTCCCCGGAGAACATGGTGATCGACACGGCGTCGACCCGCTCCGAGCAAGAGACGCGGCAGCAAGCCCTCCTTCGGGACGCGGATGACGGCCTAGTGCTTCTCGACCGCTTCGGCGAGGCGGTGGAAGTCAGCCCTTCGTACTCCCGCATCCTCGGCTACTCGCCGGAGCAACGTCTCGAGATGCGCACCAGAGATCTTGTGCATCCCAACGACTTGGATCGGTGGCGCGAGGCGTGGAGGAGGTGCTTGGCAGCGCCGGGGGCGAGGGTGGCTCTGGTCCTGCGAACCCGCCACAACGACGGCCGGTGGTGCCCGACGGAGGTCACTTTCCGCAACGGGCTCGAGGACCCGTCGTCGGGATGGGTGGTGGCCACGATCAGCGAGCTCGATAGGGAGAACGCCTACGAGGCAGAGCACTACGCCCGCCGAAGGCTCCTCGAAGAGCTCCCGCAGCGTAGAGAGTTCACAGCGCGTATTGCCGAGGCCGTCGGCAGGCTTCCACCCGACTCCCGGTCCCAGGTGGTGGTCTTGGTGGTCAAACTGGACCAGTACCGCGCGGTGGCCCGGGCCTGCGGGCGTGGGTTCGCCGCGCAGATGTTCGTCGCAGCGACTCGGCGTGTGCAAAGCGACCTACGGGCTGGCGACGACCTTGGCGTGGTCGACTACGACTGCCTGGCAGTAGCGTGTGAGACCCGAGCGGGAAGGCTGGCGGCCAGCGCTCTGGCGGAGCGGGTTACGGCCTGCTTCGCCGAGCCGTTCCTCGTCGACGGCGACCGGGTGGTCCTGACCGTGAGCATCGGCATAGCGTTCGCCACCTCTCCGAGCGTCTTGCCCGCCCTTCTCATCGAGGACGCTGAACTGGCTATGGGAGTCGCCTCCAGCAGCGGCGGCAACCGTCTCCGGTTCTTCAGCGCCTCGGAGCGGACCGACGCGCTCAGCCGAGTGGTGCTACCGGCAGCACTGCTCCAAGCGTTGAGCGACAACGAGTTTGTGGTGCACTATCAACCAGTTGTCGACCTTGTCACCGGTCGGCCGGTCGGAGCCGAAGCCCTGGTCCGATGGGCTCAACCGACCGGCTCGCTTGCCGCCCCAGATGCTTTCATCGGAGCTGCTGAGAGCTCAGGTGTCATAGTCGCGCTTGGGGGATGGGTGCTCCGAGAGGCTTGCCATGTAGCGACGAGCTGGCCTGTTGGAGTGGCAGGCCCGCTCTCTGTCGCTATCAACGTTTCGGCCCTCCAGCTCGAGGATCCCCACCTACCGACGTTGGTGGGGAGAGCCTTGAGCGCCTCGGGTCTCCAAGCCCATCGGCTCACCTTGGAGGTCACCGAAAGCGCGCTCCTCTCCGACCCCGACGCGGCCGTCCGCCGTCTCTGGTCGCTCCGGGAGCTGGGCGTGAGAGTTGCGCTCGACGACTTCGGGACCGGCTATTCGTCCCTGGCCTATCTCAAGCGACTACCGGTGAACGCATTGAAGATCGATCGCTCTTTCGTGACCGGAGTCGGCCTCGACGCCACCAATGCCGCCATCGTGACAACGGTGGTCACACTCGGCCTCGCTCTCGGCTTGGACGTTATCGCCGAAGGCGTCGAGGCCGAGTCCGAAGCCGTTGCGTTGCGTCGCGTCGGCTGTCCTCACGCGCAAGGGTACTTGTTTTGCAGGCCCATCTCTGGACCGGAGCTCGGATCATACCTTGGCTGTCGGCTGGCCACCGGCACTGGCGATAGGAGTGGCGATGTCCTCTGATCCAACGCGCCCCCACTGCGAGGTCGGGCCTTTGCTCGCCGGCGCCTTTGACCTCCGCTGTGCGCCGGCCCCTGGAGATGATGCCCCAGGAGCCTCACCGCCGGTCGAACGCGTTCCGCTTCGCCGTCAACGCGCAATGTCAATCGTGCTCGGCGAGACGAATCGGGCGGCGGCGTCATGAGAGGTTTCGTGCCCAGGCGGCGATCGGCATCCACGAAGCGCGTCCTCGCCGACGCCGTTGAGGCCGCCTCAGGTTCCGGAGCCAGCTACACTTCGAAACGGTCGGCTCTTGTCAAGGTTCTCTTCGCTCATGCGAAGATGCTAGCTTCGGAGCGCGCGGCTGGGTTGCCGGTGTCGGTTCACGATGACCTGGTCTCGGGGTTGGGCGAGCGGGTGGCAGTCGCCTTGGACCGCCTTGACCTCGATGCCCCTCCGGCTCAGCAAGTCGCCTATCTCGACGGTCAGCTCCATCACGCCTTGATCGATGCCTGCCGAGCCGTGGATCCCCTTGGTCGCGGGCCCCGAACGCTGCGGAAGGCCTATGAGTCGGCGTGGGAGGAGGCCGCGCAGCGCAACGGAGCTGAGCCCGATGTCTCGCAGCGAGACGCGCTTCTCGACGAGGTAGTACAGGGTGGAAGCCCTGTACTGCGTGCAATCGTGAGCTACGGCACCTCGGCCGAGAACCACATGACGACCGCCTCGCCATCTGGAGCATGTGATGCATCGGAGCAGGTCATAGCGGGGCTGATGAGGACGGAGGTGGAGGGGGTGATCTCGGCCCATCCCGACCCGGAGGTGAAGGAGTACCTCATAAAGGTCGCAGCCGGCGAACGTGTACGCCGGCCGGCCAACTTCCATCGCCGTCTGGGGCCAACCCTGCCGCAGGTCCTCGACTCCTACCTCCATGACCATCCCGCGCAGGCGATCTCAGCATGAGGTGGTTGGGTTGCCGATAGAGGATCTGGTCAGACATCAGCTGGTCCAGCGAGCTTCGGATGGGGGCTGGTCCACACAACAGAAGGAGACCACCACGATGCATGACGCCCGCCACCGTCACGAGAACATGGCGGCCCTCCTCCCCCCGGTCCTCAACTGCCGGGTCTCCGTTGGTCCGCGTCTCCGATGAGCTCGACCATCGACGTGCTCGGCTATGCGCTCAGCGCGCTCAGCGCGCAGCGCCAGGTGCTCGCCGGCAACATCGCCAACGACCAGACGCCAGGATATGTATCGAGGACCTACTCTTTCGAGAGCTCGCTGCGCGCTGCTCTCGGGTCGTCGGCTCCTTCGACAGTCACGCCGGCAGCGGGACTGTCGGCCGCACCGGCGGGGCCCAACGGCAACAACGTGGATCTCACCCAGGAGCTGTCGAAGCTGTCGTCCAACGACCTCCAGGCCCAAGCGGTCGTGAACGCGTTGAACATCCAGTTCCGTATCCTGCGTGGCTCCATGGGGGGTGGCTTTCAGTGAGCCTTTTCCCGACCCTGTCGATCGCCACCTCGGGGATGAACGTCGACCAGCTCTGGCTCGATACGATCGGCGGCAACGTGGCGAACGCCTCGGACGTGACCACGCCGGGCAAGCCGGTGTACCAAGCCCAGTACGTAGCGGCCCAGCCTTCCGCAACAGGCGGGGTGGGGGCTGTCGCCATCGCGCTCGGATCTGCCAAAGGTATTCTTGCATACGACCCGACCAACCCGCTGGCCGACGCGGCGGGATATGTGGCGAGACCCGCAGTGAGCATGGCTACCGAGATGGTGGCCTTGACCACCGCCCAGTCGGAATACCAGGCGAACGCTGCCGTCATCAAAGACGCAACTGCCGCATATCAGTCCGTCTTGACCATTGGGAGCTAACGGACCGTGATCCCCCCGATCCCCCCCACTCCCCCCACCCAGCCCGGCCCCTCCGCCCTGAAAGGGGTGTCCGCTGGCCAAGGGCAGGCGTCAGCGGCGTCGCCTGGTGGCTTCGCGACAGCCTTGGGCGATGCGGTCACGTCCCTCCAGTCCTCTCAGGTCGCAGCCCAGAAGTCGGCTCTGGGGGTCGCGGTGGGGACCACCAGCCTCTCGGCGGCGATGATCGCGTCCACCACAGCCGAGCTGGGCACCCAGCTGACAGTCGCCATCGCGAACGCTGCCGTCACCTCGTTCAACCAGGTAATGGCGATATAGAGGTGGCGATCGTCAGCTACGACCCGCGTCAAGGAGCGACGCGGGCCGCCACGAGAGCCCAGGACGGCTGGCGGCGCTTCTGGTCGGGTTTCACGACCGGGCAGAAGACCGTCACAGCAGTCGCCGGCGTCGCTCTGCTCGTCGGGGTGATCGTCTTCGTCGGCTTCTCCTCGTCGCCGAGCTACCAGCCACTCTTCACCGGGCTGCAGGCGAGGGACGCGGCATCCATCACCGCGAGGCTGCACTCGTCGGGAGTGCCATACCAGCTGGTCGACGGCGGCTCCACGGTCGAGGTGCCAGCTGCCGACGTCAACGCGCAGCGCCTTGCGATGGCAGCGGCCGGGCTCCCCCAGTCGGGGACCGGAGCGGGGCTGTCGCTCCTTTCGACCACGGGAATCACCACCTCGCAGCTCACCCAGCAGGCCGACTACCAGCGGGCCATCCAAGACGAGCTCGCGACGACCATCGACTCGATACAGGGGGTCAGCGGCTCGAGGGTGGCGATCGTGATGCCATCGCAGTCTGCGTTCGCTCTCGGCAACGCACAGAACCCCTCGGCCTCGGTGATGGTCGACCTGTCCCCCGGGGCGTCGCTCAGCTCCGGGCAGGTTGCTGCGATCAGCCATCTCGTGGCGTCGGCGGTGCCGAACCTCACGTCTGCCGGCGTCACCGTGGTCGACGGAAGCGGGACCTTGCTGTCCGGCCCGGGCGCACAGACCGGGGCTGCGGCCACCTTGAGCCAGGCCCAGGCTTACGACGTGGCAGCCGAGGCGTCGATCACCTCGATGCTCGACCAGGTTGTAGGTCAAGGGAACGCCGAGGTGCGTGTCTCGGCCACCCTGTCGTCTGCAAGCACCAGCACCGTTGCCCACGCGATTGCTGTGGTCCCAAAGACCGCCAAGCCGCTCCAGGCACCAACCTCGGTCACCAAGACCAAGGAGACCTTCGCAGGCGCCGGGGCTGTTCCCGGCGGAGTGCTCGGCACCAACACCGTCACCGCCGTCGGTGGGAAGTCCACGTACACCAAGACTTCGACCTCCACCAGCTACGAGACCGGCGAGGTGAACACCACCACCGTCCAGCCGCCAGGCCAGGTGAGCTTGCTGTCGGTGTCAGCGGTGGTCGACAGCCTCCCCAAGGGCGTGACGCTTGCCTCGCTACGCCGAGCGGTCTCTGCCGCGGCGGGGATCGTTCCAGCACGGGGAGACACGCTGTCGGTGGTCTCGGTTCCCTTCTCGAACGCCGCGTCCAAGTCCGCTGTTGCGACCGCGGCGGCAGCTGCTGCTGCGAAGGCCAAGGCGAGCCTCGTGGCGATGATCAAAGACGGGGTCGTAGGCATCGCCATCGTCGTTGCGCTGCTGATCCTGTGGCGCAAGTCGAGAGGCAAGGTGGCGACCCCGGCCGCAGGCAACGCCCTGCCGACCCGTGACCCTGCCGGGATGCTCGGGGCGCCGGCACCGGCGACCTTGCCGGTGTCGGCGCTCGCCCCCGATCCAGTCGAGGAGATGGCATCCCGTCCTGACGTGGCGTCGAGGGTGCTGTCCGGCTGGCTTGCCGAGCCGAGATCGAAGGCGGCGCGATGAGCGAGCTGAGCGGGTCGGAGAAAGCCGCCATCGTCGTCATGCAAATGCCGCCTCCGGTGGCGTCGGCTGTCCTCAAGGAGCTGAGCGAATCGGAAGTCTCCCGGATCTCTCGGGTCATCGCCGAGATGTCCGAGCTGGAGCCCACCTCGGTGAGCGAGGTGATGGGCGAGTTCATGGAACGCGTGCAGGTGGTATCCACGGTGAACCAGGGCGGCGTCGAGGTCGCGAGGCGCATCCTTCGCGAGCGGATGGGGGCGGCGCGCGCGGAGGAGGAGATGGAGGCGCTCCTCGGCAACCGTGGATCACGCCCCCTGGCCTTCCTCTCCGGGCTCGACCCTGCTCAGATCGCCGCGTTCCTCGCCGAGGAGCACCCCCAGAGCGCGGCGGTGGTCGTCGCCCATCTCCCCGCCGACATGGCCGCCTCGGTGCTCGGAGCCATGGACGACACGAGGCGAGCCGACGTGGCGTTGCGAGTCGGCACGATTGGAAAGGTCCCGCCGGACTCCCTTGCTGCGATCACCGCTTCGATGAGCGGCCAGCTCCTCGACGTGACAGTGTTCCCCGAGACGGGACTCGGCGGCGGGGCCGCCGCCCTGGCTGCGATATTGAACCGTTCGGACCGGGCCGTCGAACGCCAGGTCCTTGGTGAGATCGAGAAGCTCGATGCTGATCTTGCCGAGGAGATCCGCAGGCGCCTGTTCACGTTCGACGATGTGCTCGGTCTCGACGACCGCACGTTGCAGAAGGTCGTTCGCTCCATCCAGCCGAAGACTCTCGCCCTCGCCTTGAAGGGCTCTCCGGAAGAGACCCAGCAAGTGTTCATCCGGAACCTCTCGGAGGGAGGAGCGAAGGATCTCGTCGACGAGATCGGTTACCTCGGGACCGTCAGAACGATCGAGGTGGAAGGCGCCCAGATGGACATAGCACGCAGCGTGAGAGAGATGGAGGCGGCAGGGGAGATCGTCGTTATCAGGGCAGGCGACGATGTTCTCACCTAACCCGGCGGTGCGCGTCGTGGCTCCTGGCTCCGTGAGCGCTCTCGCCCCTCCGGCGCCCGCATCGGCGGTTTCGGCGGAGTCAGACGCCTACCGTGCCGGGGTCGCCGCGGGTGCCGAGGAGACGTTGGCCGGCCCAGCAGCCGAGCTGGTTCAAGCCCGGGAGAGCCTGGAGCGTGCGACCGCCGCACTCGTCGTGGCCATCTCCGAGCTCTCCCGGGCAAGGGAGCGTGCGACCTCCATCGAGACAGGAGACGTCGTGGCACTCGCCTTCGAGCTGGTCTCAGCGCTCGCCGGCCACGTCCCCGACACGGTCTCCCCGGAACTGGTGCGCTCCGCTCTCGCCTTGGCCCCAGAGGGGGACGTGGCGACCCTTCGCCTCCACCCCGACGACTATGAAACCGTCGACGGCCTTCCTGTCGAGGCGAAGCTGGTAGCGGACCCGTCGATAGAGCGTGGCGGGTGTGTCGTGGAGGTCGGAGCCACCCGGATCGACGCCCAGCGCGGTCCCGCCATCTCGCGCCTGCGCCGGGCTTTGGTGGAGGCGACACCATGATCCCAGCCGACCTCCTCCGAGCGGCTCGGTCAGCGGCGGTCCCGGAACGCTCCGGGCGGGTGAAGAGCTCTGTCGGCCTGCGCATCGAGGTGGAAGGTGTCGTCGCCGCGATAGGAGACCTGGTCACCGTCGACGTCGACGGCCGGGAGCTCCCATCGGAGGTGGTAGCCATCGAAGCTGAGACCCTCGTCTGCCTTCCGCTCGGCCGTCCCGAGGGGATCCGCTACGGGCAGCGGGCCACCGTATCGCCGGGCGGCCTCACCGTGCCCGTAGGCGACGGGCTGTTCGGACGAGTGCTCGACGGGCTCGGACGCCCCATCGACGGTCTACCGCTGCCAGCGGGGACCCCGAGGATCCCCCTCGCGGCCACCGCACCGGCACCTCTCACGCGCCGCCCCGTCTCCGAGCAGCTCGTTTTCGGGGTCAAGACCCTCGATACCCTGCTCGCCTGCGGGCGCGGCCAACGTCTCGGCATCTTCGCCGGGTCAGGCGTGGGCAAGTCGACCCTGCTGGGCATGCTCGCGCGAGGGACGGCGGCCGAATGCTCGGTCATCGCGCTGGTCGGGGAACGAGGCAGGGAGGCCGAGGAGTTCGTAAGGGAGCGCCTTGGGGCCGGGCTCTCCAGCTCTGTTGTAGTAGTGGCCACGTCCGACCAGCCGGCGATGGTCCGCGTGCAGGCCGCCTTCGTTGCGACCCGGATAGCCGAGGGCTTCAGGGACCAGGGCCGTGACGTGATGCTTCTTACCGACAGCCTCACCCGTTTCGCCATGGCACAGAGGGAGGTCGGCCTGGCTGCCGGCGAGCCGCCCGCCACCCGTGGGTACCCGCCGTCAGTGTTCTCCTTGCTCGCCGCGCTCCTCGAGCGCGCGGGCGGGTCGGAACAGGGGAGCATCACCGGGCTCTACACGGTTCTCGTCGAAGGAGACGACATGGACGAGCCGATCGCTGACGCGGCACGCTCGGTCCTCGACGGGCATGTGGTGCTGTCGCGCCATATCGCCCAGATGGGTGAGTTCCCTGCCATCGATGTGCTCGCGTCGGTGTCCCGACTGGCCGACCGTCTCGTCACCGAGCCCCAGCGCCGGGTCGCGACCCGCGCGCGGCGCCTCCTGGCGGTCTACGGCGAGGCGAAAGACCTGATCGAGGTGGGCGCCTACCGGGCAGGCACGTCCTCCGACATCGACGAGGCGATCGCTGCCAGAGGTCCGCTGCGAGCCGCTCTCGCACAGCGCAGCGACGAGATCGTCGATGTCAACCAGGCATGGGACCGCCTGAGCGAAGCGGTCAGTGGACAGACTGCCGCAGCCGACCCGATCCCCCACCTCGTCGGCGGTGCGGTATGAGGCGCTCGAAGACACGTCTCCGACGCCTGGAGTCGTTGCGTCGCGCCGAGGAGACGAGCTCCCGCTACCGCCTGGCAACCTCGGTCGACGCCGTCGGGGACGCCGTGGCGACGATGCCGTCGCCCCCGGCCCCTCTGGCCCTCGGCGAGCTCGACTCCGAGTCACTGCGACGTGGGATCGCGACCGAACGCCTCGGATGGGCGTCGGTCGGTGCCGGTATGTCCAGGGTCGAGCTCGCTCGGAGCCAAGAGGCGACGGCCCGTATCGTGTGGTGGGACGCTGCGGTCTCACTCCGCTCGGTGGCGCGCCTCGCCGATCGCGCAGACGCCCGTCTCCGTGCCCGAGCCTCCAGGCGCGAACAGGGGAACCTCGACGAGATAGCGATCGTGGCTTGGCGACGGGGGCGCCGCCGTGGTTGAGCCTGTCGGTATGACCCAGACCCTCGCCCAGGTGGCGAGCATCCGCTCCGCCATCGACGGGGGCTTCCAGGCGATGCTCTTCGCCGCTTCCGGCGGCGTCACGGCCACTTCGGTCTCCAGCCCGACGTCAACAGCGTCGGCAGCGTCGCTCGCCTCCAGCGGCTCCCTCGCCGGGCTTCTACTCGGGTCCCCCGCTCCGAGCGCGGGGGCCGGATCGGTGCCCTCTGCGGTCTATCCGAGCGGCAACGCTGCGATCGGCTCCCTGAGTGGGCTCGTATCGCCCCTCCCGGCCGTGCTCGCCACCGCGCCTGTCCCGGCCGGACCTTCCGGGGCGGAGGTGGTCTCCACCGCGCAGCGCTACCTGGGAGTCCCATATGTATGGGGAGGTGCGAGTCCCTCCACCGGATTCGATTGCTCCGGACTCGTCCAGTATGTGTACGGACAGCTCGGGATCTCACTACCTCGGACCAGTCAGGAGCAGGCCAATGTCGGTATCCCCGTCGCGAGCCTCTCCCAGGCGACCCCAGGCGACCTGCTGATCTTCAACTCCCCAGCCGACGGTGCCAACGGGCATGTGGGCATCTACATCGGAGGCGGGAAGATGATCGACGCCCCTTACACCGGCGCGGACGTCAGGGTCGACTCGGTCTCTGCCGCCGGGGTGCCGACCACTATCCGCCAGATCGTCCCCCCCGAGCCGGTGACCGCGGCTTTCACGTCTCCGCCCGGCGCAGGAGGGTCGTTGTCAGGGATCTTCGCCCAGGCGACTGCTACCTACGGCCTTCCCCCGGGTCTGCTCCAGGCTGTCGCCACCGTTGAGAGCGGGATGAGCTCACAGGCGGTGAGCCCGGCAGGGGCAGAGGGGCTCATGCAGCTGATGCCTTCCACGGCGGCAGCGGCAGGAGTGAACCCCCTCGACCCCGCCCAGGCGATCCCGGCTGCCGCCAAGATCCTCTCCGGCTACCTGGCTGACTTTGGAAGCCTTCCCCTCGCTCTCGCCGCTTACAACGCCGGCCCGGGAGCCGTCACCCGATACGGGGGCATCCCTCCCTATCCCCAGACCCAGGCGTATGTCAGCAAGGTGCTCTCGTTGATGGGAGGCGCATAATGGCAGTGGCTCCCGCGGGCCCAGCCGCTTCACCCCATGCATCCCCGAGGTCCCCTGCCGCCCGGCACCGTCCGGGACGCTTCGCTGCCATCCTCGGGGCCCTCGCCGCTGCACCCGCCGCGTCACATGGCGGCCTTTCTCCCGAGACGGCCACGGGGCCCTCGCCGTCGACGGCGGCGAATCACTCCCCCAAGGTCGGTCGCGGCGCCTGTCCTCCGCGACCGCTCCCAGGTGATGGAGCGCCCCTTCCTCCTCCAGGCAAGGTCGTGGCGATCGGCACGGCCAACCCCGGTCACGCCAACGCCACACCCGCGACCAACGCCACACCCGCGACCAACGCCACACCCGCGACCAACGCCACACCCGCGACCAACGCCACACCCGCGACCAACGCCGAGTCTCCAGGTGTGACCGAATCTCCCGGTACCACCCAGCCACCGGTTGCGGGCGGGGGACCGACGGCCGTCGTCACCGCAGCAGCCACCGGGGGGCGAGCCGCGCCGTCTGGTCGCCCCACGGGCACCACCGCGTCGGCACGCTTCACGGAGCCGTTGTCGGCATCGGCGAAGCCGGCGGTCGCAGCACGCTCAGATGCCGAAGCGCCTGCCGGTGCCGGGTCGACATCCGGTGCCACGGCCGGTGCGGCGGTAACGCCCGATCATCTTGCCGTGGCACCCGAGATCAAGATGGCGGATGCCGTCAGCCGCCACTCGGCCGTGGCTCCCACCTCCCAACAGGAAGATGCTCGTCCGGGGTCGTCGTCCGTCACGCTCTCGGCGTTGGGGTCGCCGCCCCCCTCGAGTGGCTCAGTCCTTGCCGTGCCAGGGACCGCCCAGGCGGCATCGCCCTTAGCCTCCTCGCCCGCCCACGCTCTCGCCGACCACTTGTCGGCTGCCTTGGCGACAGCAGGGCGCAACCAGGACGGGACCTGGTCGATGAACGTAACGCTGACACCACCTGAGCTAGGTCAGGTGGAGGCCCTCGTCACCTTGCGAGGGGGTGCTGTTTCGGTCCATCTCCTGGCGGCGACCCTGGACGGCGCAAGCGCCTTGAAGGCATCGCAGTCAGCGATAGGCACCGCCGTCGGGGGCAGTGTCACCGTGTCGAGCTCGGGGGGCTCGGACATGGGACGCAGCGGGCAGGGACCCGCAGCGCAGGGCCGGTCTTCGCCCGTCCCAGTCCGCTCATCGCCCCCCGGCGCCCCGTCCACCCCGCCTGCCGTCCCCGACCGCCCATGGGCCCCAGGCATGTACCTGAGGGTCTGAGAGGAGACCATCCGATGACCGCCGTAGCATCTGTCAACCCGACGAACACCACCACCGGCTCGACGAACGCGCAATCCCCGAGCGCCGCCACGGGCGCCGGGGGGCTCGGAAGCCTCACCGCCAGCGACTTCCTCCAGTTGCTCATCGCCCAGGTAGAGAACCAGAGCCCCCTCAACCCGGTCTCCTCCAGCCAGTTCATGGCCCAGACGGCCGAGCTCTCGACCTTGGAGCAGACAGCGAAGCTCTCAGAGGAGACCGCGACACTCCTGGACACCCAGCAGTTCTCGGCCGGGCTGTCCGCCATGGGCAAGACGGTGACCGGAATCGACACGACGGGCAACTCGGTCACCGGCAAGGTCACCTCCGTCACCCTCGGGACCTCTGGTCCAGTCCTCCACATCGCCAACAGCCTCGTCCCGCTCTCCTCGGTCTCCTCCGCGACCTGACCGACCGACCAGCCATCCACCCACCCGCCGAGCGTGATCGCCGGCACGACGAAAGGAACAACCAGTGGAACGCAGCCTGTCAGCCGCCGTCAGCGGGATCAACGCCAGCCAAACCTACCTCGACACGATCGGCAACAACATCGCGAACTCCTCGACCGACGGGTTCAAGCAGCAGAGCGTGCTCTTCTCCGACCTGCTCAACCAGCAGGTCGCCGGCGCCACCGCGCCCGTTCCTCCGGCTCGTGGCGGCGTGAACCCGACCTCGGTCGGCTCCGGGGTGCAGGTCGCCGCCACCGTGAGCAACTTCGCCGAAGGAGCGCTCGTGCAGACCGGAGTGTCGAGCAACGCAGCGATCCAGGGCCAGGGGTTCTTCGTTGTCAACGCCGGTGGCACCACGGTGTACACCAGAGCCGGGGACTTCTCCCTGGACGCCAGCGGGAACCTGGTCACCCCATCCGGTGGTCTCGTGCAGGGATGGCCAGCGGTCAACGGAGTCGTGAACCCCAACGGGCCGACCACCGCGGTCAAGATTCCCAAGGGGGTCCAGGCTCCTCCCGTCGCAACATCCCAGGTGGTCCTCGGGGGCAACCTCTCGTCGTCGGCAACCACCCCCCAGGACATCACCGCCACCGCTTACGACTCCCAGGGCAACACGGTGCCGATCACCTTGACCTTCACCCCCAACGGCGCAGGATCGTGGTCGCTCACTGGGACGGTCCCCAATCCTGGTGGCGGCGCAGCTACCAACTTGTGGAACACCGCCCAGAAGGTCACATTCGGCGCCAACGGTCAGATCGCGACGATCAACGGTACCGCGGTCACCGCCCAGACCGCCATCGCTGTCAACAACCTCCCCGTCGGCTACCAGTGGGCGACGGGGGCGACGCTCTCGATCGTCATGCCGGCGCCGGGATCGTCCACGGCATTGACCCAGGTAGCCGGCGCCTCCTCGGCGGGAGCGACGAGCCAGAACGGCTTCTCCGCAGGTCAGCTCACCTCGTATTCGATCGGCTCCACTGGGACGATCACCGGCAGCTTCACCAACGGATCCACCGAAGTCCTCGGCCAGATCTCCCTGGCGAGCTTCGCCAACGACCAGGGATTGTCGAACCTGGGCAACAACTACTACGCGGTGTCGGCCAACTCGGGGACCGCCCAGGTAGGGGTTCCCGGCACCGGGGCACGCGGCTCACTGGTCGGCGGGACAGTGGAGGGCTCGAACGTGTCACTGGCGAGGGAACTGACCGATCTGGTAACCGCCCAGACCAACTACCAGGCAAATACGAAGGTGATCTCGACCACGGCGGCGGTGCTTCAGGCTCTCGTCAACATGCCGTGACCTGGGTCGCTCACCGTGGGCGCGGGACGGCGCTGTGGCCTGAAGGTCCGATACAGGAAAGGAGCGCTTCTCGGTGATCTACCTGACTCGCCTGCACGGGGAGCAGTTCGTGCTCAACGAGGACTGCGTCGAGCGAATCGAGCAACGCCCCGATACTACCATCACCACCGTCGACGGCCACTGCTACACCGTGACCGAGAGCGTCGGGGCAGTCGTCGACGCCGTGACGGCATCCAAGGCAGCGGTAGTCGCCTTGGCCAAGGTCATGGCTACCACTTCTCCTCCTCTGCGAGTAGTCGAGTAGCCAAATGCAGAGGAACACCCTTGTCGGCATTGGTGCCGCCGTCGGATGTGTGTTGGTCGCACTGATCTTGGATCACGACTCGCCGACGGTCTTGCTGAACCCCTCGGCTCTCATCCTCGTGGTCGGAGGCACGGTTACCCTCGCGTTCGCCATCGGAACCTTCTCAGACGGAAAGCTCCTACCCAAGGTCGTGAAAAAGGCCATTACGGGGGTTCCCGAAGACCCGACGGCGAAGATACAGCGCCTGGTGAAGATGGCGGACGACTCCCGCCGCCACGGGCTCCTCAAGCTCGAGGAAGACGCCGCCGGCGAGACTGACCCGTTCTTTCGCCGCGGGATCAGCCTCGTCGTCGACGGCAAGGACTCAGAGACGATCCGAGGCGTGTTGGAGGCCGACCTGGACGCCATGCACGCTCGCCACTCTCGGGGGGTAAAGGCACTGAAGCAGGCCGGTGGGTTCGCCCCCACTCTTGGCATCATCGGAACGGTGATCGGCCTGGTGCATGTGATGACCAACCTGTCGTCGCCGTCGACCCTCGGCCCAGCCATCGGCGCGGCCTTCACGTCCACCTTGTGGGGTGTGCTCTCCGCCAACCTGTTCTGGCTGCCGATGTCGGCAAAGCTGGATCGTCTCTCTGCCGCCGAGGCCGAGGGGCGCGAGGCGATCATCGCCGGCCTGCTCGCCATACAGGCAGGCGAGCCTCCCCGTACCGTCGAAGTCCTCCTGTCATCATTCTTGCCAGCTACGGACGCAGCGGCGTGACACGCCGTCGTGCACGGGCTACCGGGGACGAAGGAGAGGAGCGGTGGCTTCTCACCTACTCGGACATGATTACGCTGCTGCTCGCCTTGTTCGTCGTATTGTTTGCCCTCTCCAACCTCAACCAGGTCAAGTTTGCCGAGTTCCGCACCGGGGTCCGCCAAGCCTTCACCCCGAAGGCTTCAGCGCTGTCGAAGGCGAGCACCGGGCTGCTGAACCAGACGAGCCTGGTCAGCCGCCGCGGCATCACCCCCCCTCCTCAGTCGGCAAGCTCGCCGCCGGCGACACCAGACTCGACCGTCTCGGCGACGGCTACTGCCGCCAAGCCCGACAGTGCCCAGCTCGCGAAGCTCGACACGGAGATCCACTCCGCTCTGGCACAGCGCGGGCTTCTACCGTATGCGTCGCTGGTGCTCGCCCCCTCCACCCTCACCGTCGGCCTCGTTGCTGACAAGGTGTTCTTTGCGACCAACTCCGACGCGCTGGCACCCGTCGGCGTCGAGGTGGTCAACACCGTCGGGTCGCTGCTCGCACCTGGTGCCAACGACGTGGTCGTGCGTGGCTACACCGACAACGTTCCCGTTGTGGGCGGGCCGTACTTCTCGAACTTCATGCTCTCAGCGGCGCGTGCCACTGTGGTCGTCTTGCGCCTCGACCATGTCGACAAGGTCTCGGCGGCGAGGCTCCGGGCCGTAGGGTACGGCTCCACCGACGCCGTTGCTACCAACGCGACCGCGCTCGGGCGATCCGAGAATCGACGGGTGGACATCGTCATTGACGCCGAAGGGGCACCCTCGTGAAGTCGAAGAAGAAGCTGCTGGCGACCCTGGCGGCGCTAGTCGTGGTGATCGCAGCCGGCTACGGGCTGGTGCTGCACAAGGGTCGGATCACGGTGGCCGCACCTGGTGCCCTGCTCACCTTGCCGGCCACGACGGTGAACCTCCCCAACGGTCATCTGCTGCAAGTGACCGTTGCTGTGCAGTTCGAGAAGGGTGTCAGCACCACATCGCTGCCTGCCAATTCGATGGCGAGGATGGAGAACGCTGAGATCCTCGCGTTGTCGCAGTTCCACTACAGCCAGCTTCTCTCGGCGTCAGGCAAGAGGGCTGCGGAAGCATCCCTGCTCGGGGATCTGCGAGCGGTCGTCGGGCCCGGGCCGGTCGGCCCCGCGGTGCTCGGCATCTATCTCACCAACTTCGTGATGCAGTGATGCACTGGCAGGCGAAGGCTCCTGCGGACGACACGGCACGCCGATAGATAGGGTAGTGCCCGACACCGAAGCCGCCGTCACCCCGTGGGACTTCCGCCATCCCGAGGAGATAGACCGGGCCGGCGTCTTGGCGATCAGGGGCATGGCCGAGAGCTTCGCCCGCTCCGGCGGGGGGCGCATAGGGGCTCTGCTGAGGAACCGGACCCAGGTCCACCTCGAGTCACTCGACCAACTCGACTGGGGCGACTTCGAGGCCGACCTCGCTGGACCGTCGTTGCTCGGGAGCTTCGAGCTGCGCGGAGCGGGGAGCGGGACGGCCGTCATCCATCTGCCGATCGACCTGGCAATGACCGCCATCGACTTGCAGCTGGCCGGCAGTGGGGTCGGCCCGCTCCCCCTCCGTGCCCTCTCCGACATGGAGCGCCAGATCATCGCCCCGCTCTTGGAGGTGATCGCCCAGGAGGTAGCCGCTTCGACATCTGCGGTGCTCGGACACGTCGAGGCGTCTCCGGTGACCCAGATCGTCATAGCCGCCTCACATGCGAGAGACCGCGGCGAGCAGTGTGTGATCCTGCGCTTCTCCGTACGCCTTGCTCAGGTGGCGCAGACCTCCTGGGGTCTCGACGTGTGCATCCCGACATCCGCCCTCCGCCCGCTTGTCGAGCGTTCGGGTGGCGGCGGAGCGCGCCACGAGGCGGCGGTAAGTCCCGCCATGGAGAAGGCCGTCAAGGCTCTGCCGGTGACGGTGTCGCTGCGCTTCGCCATGACCGCGATCCCACTGTCTGTCGCCGAGTCGCTCTGCGTCGACCAGGTCATATCCCTCGGCCACCAGGTTGGGTCGCCGCTGCTGGTCTACGCCCAGGACCGGCCGCTGTTCAACGCAGACCTGGTGGCCACCGGCAAGCGTGCCGCCTGCCAGGTCGTCGCCTATCTGGACCCGGAGGAATGATGCCCGATTCAGCAGAGCCCGCCACCACTACCAGGGGGGAACGCCCCGTCTCGGTTCTTGCCGAGGTCGCCTTGGATCTCGCCGTCGAGATCGGGAGAACCTCGCTTCCGATCCGCGACGTGTTGCGCATCACCCTCGGCGAGGTGGTCACCTTGGATCGCCCGGCCGGCTCCCCCGCAGACCTGTACGTGAACGGAAAGCTCTTCGCCAGAGGCCAGATCGTCGAGGCCGCAGACAGCGGAGAGTACGCGATCCGGATCACCGAGCTGATGGCCGGCACCGGCTGATGGCCAGCCTGCTGCTTCGCTTTATCGTCGGATCCGGGGTGGTCCTCGGACTGCTGTGGTGCGCATCGCAGCTCACTCACCGCTACGGCTCGGCGCGAGTCGGCACGTTGCGACGCGTGGGGGGACTCGACGTGGTCGCCCGCCGTCAGCTATCGAGAGGAGCCTCAATCGTGCGGGTCTCGCTGGACGACAAGGACCTGCTGCTCGGCTGCTCGGCCAAAGGGATAGAGATGCTCTGCGAACTGCCCCTCACCAGGGACGAGCCGGCCCCGGAGATGCTCGCCGGGCTCTCCGACACCCCCGTGGTACCCACCTTCGCCGGTATGCTCACGAAGGCCACCGGGCGTTGGGCGACATCCAGGAGCCAGCGGCCATGAGCCTCGCAATCCTGGCGGCGACCACCCCGAGCGTGACGGTCAACCTCGGGGGCTCGGCGAAGCCCACCTCGAGCATCATCATCATCGTCGGCCTCGCCGTGTTGGCGGCCGCCCCGGCCGCCTTGTTGCTCCTGACCCCCTTCACCCAGGTTCTGGTCACCTTGAAGATCGTCGGCCAGGCCATCGGGCTCAACGGCATACCTCCTCCACAGGTCCTAGCCGGGCTGGCGCTGTTCATCGCAGCTGCGCTGATCGAGCCGACAATGGCCAAGTCGGTGCAGGTCGGCATCCGGCCCTGGTTGAACGGCAGGCTCGCCTTCGGCCCCGCCCTGAGTGCTGCGGAGGGCCCATTTCGTATCTGGATGCTGCACCACACCCATGGCTCCGACATCCAGATGTTCCTCAACGCGACAGGGCACGCCAAGACCCCGATCGCGAAGGCCCCGATGGTCGACCTCATCCCCGCCTACACGATCTCGTCGATCGAAACGGCGATGCTAATGGGTTTCGTAGTCTACATCCCTTTCGTGGTGATCGACCTGATCGTCTCGTCGATCCTCATGTCCACGGGCATCGTGATGCTCCCCCCGACTCTCATCTCGCTTCCGTTCAAGATCTTGCTGTTCGTCCTGGTGGACGGCTGGGCACTGGTCGGCGCGGCGCTCTTGAAAGCCGGTTGAGGAGGTGACCCAGGCCGAAGTCACCACCTTGGTCACCAACGCTATGCTCCTGGTGGCGGAGACGGCCGGGCCGATCCTCGCCGCCGCGCTGGTCGTCGGCCTGGTGGTGAGCATCTTCCAGTCGTTGACCCAGATCAACGACTACACGCTGACCTTCGTCCCCAAGCTGCTCGCCGTCGCCTTGGTGATCGCGCTCACCGGCCAGTGGATGCTCAGCCAGATCGTCGGCTTCACCGACTCCTTGTACACGTCGCTTCCTCGCATGCTGGCGGGCGGATAGAGGGCGCCCGATGCCCTCCTTGGCGATCAACCCCGATGTGCTGGTCGCCACGGCACTCGCCGGCACGCGCACCTACGCGTGGATGCAGGTGGTACCCGCCTTCTCGGGTGCATATGTGCCCAAGTCGGTCCGACTCGGCGCCGCCTTGGGTGTCGGTCTCGCCATCTCGCCGCGCATCGCGGTGACATCGGTCCCCTCCTGGCCGATGCTCATCGCCGATCTCGGGGCCCAGGTGGTGATCGGGGCGGCCTTCGGGTTGTTGATATCGATCCTGATCCAGGCGGCGACATCAGCAGGGGACACCTTGGATCTCTTCGGGGGTCTCGTTCTCCCCCAGTCGCTCACACCGATCGGGTTCCCGTCGTCGACTTCGCTCGGCAAGTTCTACGGGCTCATCACCGTCGCGTTGCTGGTGGTCACACGCGGGGACCTCTTGCTGCTCCGAGGCTTCATCACCACCTTCGACGTGATCGGCCCGACCTTCTCCTCCCTGGTGCCGCTTGCCCATGGCGCCATCTCAGCGACATCGACGTTCTTCACCGCAACCTTCGAGATCGCGGGGCCGCTCCTCGTCGTAGAGTTCACGATCCAGGCGGCTCTCGGCCTGGTGGCCAAGGCCGCCCCGAACGTGAATATCTTCCTGTTCGCCTTCTCCGTCCAGTCCTTCGCCCTGATCCTCGTGCTCGCCGTGGGCACCAGCTTGCTCCCCGAGGCTGTCAACCGCCTTGTCCAAGACGCCCTGAGCCTGGAAGGCCAGCTCCTCTAGTGGCCGGTGGATCGAGCGGCGGAGGCTCCAGCTCCGACAAGTCGAGCCGGACCCTTCCTCCGTCCGCGAAGCGTCGCAAGGAGTCACGCCGCAACGGTCAGGTCTCGAGGAGCCCCGACCTGTCAGGGTGGGGTTCTCTGCTCGCCATGACCTACCTCATCCCCACCGGCTACGGTGCCATCGCGAGCCGTGAGGTGGGCCTCGTTGACGCCGGCATGTCGGTCTTCTCCGATCCGACCCGGCGGAACGCGCTGCGGCTGCTCGGCCAAGGCCTCGACGGAGCGGTCCTCATGGCCGGGATGGCGGCTCTCGTCACCTTGGGGCTGGTCCTGGTCTTGGAGACGGCCCAGTCGAGACCGACCCTCGCGTGGAGAAAGCTGAAGCCGTCGACAGAGCACATCTCGCCGATGAAGGGCTTCAAGCGGCAGTTCTCCGCGTCGGGGGCGATGGAGCTCCCCAAGCAGGTCGTCAAGCTCGCGATGGTCGCGGTCGTCGCCTACTTCGTCGTCCGGGGGATGGCGAGGCTGGTGAGCCTGGGCCAACTGGTCCCGCTCGGCGCCTTGCTCTCCTACAGCGGCGGGAGGCTCCTGGCCCTCACCCGCTACGTGGCGGTGGCCGGCACGGCCCTCGGTGTGGCGGACTGGTGGTGGAAGCGGAGGCAGAACGAGAAGGCGATCAAGATGTCGCCCCAAGACGTCAAGGAGGAGAACCGCCAAGAGGAGGGGGCTCCCGAAGCCAGGAAGGCCCGGCGCAAGGCGCAGATGAAGATCTACCGTTCGAGGCTCACCGGGTCTGTCGAAGGTGCCGACTTGGTGGTCGTGAACCCAACCCATGTCGCCGTCGGCCTCTCCTACACCTCGGGCACCGACGCCGCACCGAGGGTCGTGGCCCGAGGTGTCGACTCGGTGGCACTCCAGTTGAAGCTGAAGGCCGCGGATCTGGGCATCCCCGTCGTCGAGGACGTGGCGCTCGCGAGGGCCGTCTACGAAGACTGCGTGGTGGGAGAGGTCATACCGGTCGAGCTCTACGCCGCTGTCGCAGCGCTGATGGCGCACGTCTACACGATGAAGGCTCGGAGCACCTCCTAGGCGCGTTGTCGGCTCGGCTCCGCGACCTTCATGGCGACGACGGTGTTGTTGGTGTCACCGTCGTCGCTGAGCACGACGAAGCCTGCTGCGACGAGCTCGGCTGCGAGCATGTCGGGCGTCCATCCAGTGTGATGCGTGTCCCAGGCCCCATCCGGCCCCCAGCGGTGACCGCCGTAGATGTTGCGAATGACGTTGACCCGTGTGTGGGGGTGGGCCACTAGCAGCTGTGCCAGGGCGAGCAGATTGGGGACCCTGACGGTGATCTTGGCCCCCATGACGGCCACCCGGTTCCACTCGGCGAGCAGCTCCGCTGTGCGCGAGGCAGGGAAGTGCTCCAGCACGTCGGAGGCGAGGATCTCGGCGACGGTCGCGCCGGGGAAGGGGAGGCGTTCGAGCGCAGCCACCACGTCGGCTACGTCGCGACGCATGTCGATCGACACAAAGCCGCGTCGGGGCTCGTCGCCAGCTCCGAGATTGAGTCGCAGCGGGGCCGAAGCGTCGGCTGGCAGCGCCGAGTCGGCGGTCCCGAAGCGCACCCCGGTGCCGAAGTCGGGGTGTGGCACCAGGGTCGGACAAGGGGAGGGCTTGGCGCTGTGCGCCCTCTTGCGCCTGGCGGCCATCGTGGCCTCGATGGCCTCCAGGCGCTCTTCGACGACCGCTTTCGCCGCCTCGATCCCATGGGTTCGTGCGATGTCGGCCTTTCCCCTCGCCCCGCGTGCCCTGGCGCCGTCGGGGTCCTCCCACACGCTGCGCAGCATGGCGGAGGCGCATGCCATGTCCGGCTCGGCCCATCTGGCGCCCCGTGGGTAGGGGGCGGCATCGGCTGGCACCTCGGCCGGCACCCAAGGCACCAGGTAGGAGTTGTCGTCGGTCATGTAGTCGAGGTTGCCCGAGTACGCGGTCGCTATCACCGCCGTTCCCCACGACATCGCCTCGGCGATGGTGAGGCCGAACCCCTCGGAGCGGTGCAACGAGACGTAGCAGTCGACCAAGCCGGTCCAGGCCCCCACCTGGGAGCGGTCGAGGTAGCGGTCCACCACGGTGATGTCGCTGCGCCGAGACGCCTGGCGTGCAAGCGCTGCGGCAACGTCTGGCCTCGCCCCTGCGTTGATCGTCTTGACGACGAGTGCCGGCCCCTCGCCGTCTTCGAAGGCGTCACAGAAGGCGGAGATCAGACCGTCGGGGTTCTTACGCGCCGCGATCGAGTTGGCGTCGTACATGAAGCCGAAGACGAAACCCTCCGGGATTCCCATCTCCTCGCGGCTGTGGGCCTCGACCGACCCACCTCGTCGCCGGGCGACCGGTAGCGGCACGGTTCTCACCGTCTTGTCGGTGCAGGCGCTCACCGCCGCTCTGGTGAACTCCGATCCGACCCATATCTCGTCGACGAGGTCGATCGCTCTGACATGGCTCTCCGGGAGCTCCTCGAGTTCCCAGTGCCACATCGCCACGCTGTAGCGATCCCGAAAGAACCTTTCCCCAGCCTCGAGAGCGAACAGTCCGAGCATGTCTCCGTTCACGCAGATGATGTTGAGATCCCACGGGGAGCTCGCGTCGCCGCGGCGCTCGAAGCGCTGAGCGGCCCGGTTCAGATGTCGGTAGTACGAGGACGAGACGACATCGACCGACGACGCCTCGAGAGCGTCCACCACCAGACGGGCAGACTGGCCGATACCGAGCTCGGCGTCGAAGAAGCCCGCCACGTTCGCGCCACGATGCCCGGAGCGCGCCTCCCTCAGGTGTCGTCGCACCTCTCGTGGAGCCCCGTCGCCTCCCAGGTCCACAGATGGCGCCACCCGCGTCCCCCAGCGCCGGTTCAGCCGGTCGCGGTCGGCAGCGCAGAGCACGAGGTCGCCGCACCCCGGAAGGGAAGTCCCTTTGACCATCAGCATTGCGGCCGGCTCGTAGACGATCTTCCACCCGGCGTCGGCGATCGCCAGGCACAACTCGACGTCTCCGCCGCCGTGAAGGTAGCCCTCGTCGAAGCCTCCGAGCGACTCGAAGGCCTCTCGGCGAACCGCCATGCACGTCGAGGAGGCAGCGTCGACCTCTCTCGGCGTGGCCGAACGGGAGTCGCTGGCTGGGATCCCTCTCAGGCGGGGGACCGCTTCAAGGGTCTCGCCTCGCGAGGCCAGCGCGAGACCGCCCGAGTGCATCGTGGTGTCGGGCGCGATCAGCCTCGGGGCGACGGCGCCGATCTGGGCGTGAGCGTCGAGCAGACCTACCATGGCTCGCATCCACCCGGCGAGGGGCTCGCAGCGAGCCTCGGCGAAGACGAGATGTCGACCTGCTGCCACAGCCGCACCTTGGTTGCAGGCGGCAGCGAAGCCGGCCTCGCGGTCGTTGCGTATCGTCTTCACGTCGCCTCCGAGGATGGCGAGCAGGGCAGAGGTGGCGTCGGACGATCCGTTGTCGACGATCACGACCTCGAAGTCCGAAGGAGGTGATACCTTGGCGAGCGCCTGCACGAAGGCGAGCGTGAGGTCCGCACGGTCCCGGGTCACCAACACCAAGGTCACGTCGAAGCAAGCGAGATCCACCTACCAACTATCGGCATCGGTGCCATACCTGGGTGAGAAATGTCGTGCCGAGCCGCGGAACGGCGCTGCTGGGTGCCGATAGCTGTGGCATGGGTCGAACAGATGTCACCGAAGTGCTCAGCCGTGGAGTGCACGCCGCTGAGCGCATCCTGCTGCGAGTCGAGGAGCTCGAGCTGCTGGTGAGCGCAGACCGTCCGCGGCGCCTCATCGACCTCGCCCAAGAGGAGCTGACCGCAGCCGTCGTCGACGCGGCCAGGACCTTCGACAACGACGGCTTGGAGGAGCTCAGCTCCGCTGGGACCACGACCGACCCCTCAGTGGCCGGGGCTTGGATCGAGTTCAAGGAGATGCTGACCCTCTCGTCGCGCAGAGCGTCGGAGGCCTCCACCCTGATCGCAACGAGACTTCTGGCCGCCCAGGACGCTCTCGGCGCTCTGGACGGACACCGAGAGTACGGAGCCGACGGATGTCTCCGCTTGGTCCGATCCGACCCCGACGGGGGGCTCTTGGTGTGAGCGTCATCGGAACCGCCCTGTCGGGAGTGGAGGCTGCCCAGGTCGGCATGGACACCGTGGCGGAGAACCTCGCCAACGCCCAAACGGCAGGATATGTCCGACAGTCCGCCCAGCTCGCTGCGTTGCCCGGCGGCAACAACGCGGTCGGATCCGGTGTCGCCGTCTCGGCGGTCACCGTCGAGACCAACCAGGTGCTCAACACGCTGTCCCAGGCGACGTCGGCCCAGGCCGGTGCCGCCAGCTCCGAAGCACAGGCCCTGTCCGCCGCTCAGTCGCTGTTCAACGAGCCGACCAGCTCAGGACTGCAATCCCAGCTCTCCGCGTTCTGGTCGGACTGGACGGCTGTGGCCAACAACCCGGGCAGCCTTGCCGCTCGTTCCACCCTCCTCGGAGCCGCGAACCAGGTAGTAGACACCTTCCACTCTCTCGCGTCGGGTCTCGTCTCTGTCACCCAAGGGACCCAGGCCGGCCTCGGGCAGCTGGTCGGCCAGGTCAACGCGCAGCTCTCGCAGATGGCCGCGTTGAACAAGGCGGTGGTGGCTGGATCGGGCGCAGAGGCAGGCCAGAACGGACTCGTCGAGCAGCAAAGCTCGCTCGCGGCGAGCCTCGCGAGCGAGATAGGTGCGACCACCACGACGTCGGCTACCGGGGCGGTGAACGTCAGAGTCGGCGGGTTTCTCCTCGTGCAGGCGACGACGGCTTCGATACTGAGTGTCACGGGCACCGGACCGGCCACCTCGATCGGCGTCTCGGGAACCGGGGCACCCTTGCCCCTCACCTCCGGGCAGGCGGCAGGGATGATGGTTGCGCTGTCGAGCGACCTGCCGTCGTGGTCGACGTCCTTGAGCACCGTCGCAGGCGACTTTGCCTCCGCAGTCAACGGGCAGCTCGCGCAAGGCGTCTCGTGGAACCCGCTCGGATCGGCAACCGCCACGTCGGCGGTTGGCACCCCGATGTTCACCTCGTCGGGGACCGGGCCGGTGACAGCCTCGACCATCGAGGTGGCCCCGGCGATGGCCGCCGCGCCTGCGACGATAGCGGCAGGATCGTCGGTTGCCGCCGGGCCTCTCGACGGGAGCAACGCCCAGACCCTCGCTTCGCTCTCCGGGCTCGCAGGTGGCCCCGACAGCCTCTACCGGGCCCTGGTCGGGCAGGTCGGGTCCGCTGTGGCCGCCGCCACGGCCGCCCAAACCCAGACATCCCAGGCGGCATCCCAGGCGGCCTCCCAGGCGAGCGCCACCGAGGGTGTGGACACCAACACCCAGCTCACCAAGATGGTCGGCTACCAGCAGATGTACGAGGCAGCCGGAAAGGTGATCGGGACCGCCGCGACGATGTTCTCCTCGCTCCTGGCGGCCATCCCGTGAGCGTCCTACCTGCCACCACCACATCGTTCGCCTCCGAGCTCCTCTCCACCGTCGATTCGACGCAGGCGAGCATCCAGCATCTCAGCCAGGAGCTGGCGACCGGGACGTCGATCCTCGCCCCGTCGGACAACCCGGCGGGAGCGGTCCAGACCCTCAGCGCCCAGGCCGCCCAAGCGGTGACGAACGGGTATGTGACCTCCGCTGCCGACGGGGTCAGCCGTCTCGGGCTGTTCACCTCGACGATGAACAGCGTCATCGACCAGATCAGCCAGGTCCAACAAGCGGTGCTGTCGGTGTCGACCGCCCAGACCTCGCCGGTTGGCATGGCAGCTCTCGCCACCAAGGTGAAGTCGATCGCGACGAGCCTGCTCACCGAGGCGAACACCACCTACGAGGGCTACGCCATCTTCGGGGGGACCTCCGGCGCCAGGCAGGCCTATGACGCGGCCGGCAACTACGCCGGCAACGGGGTGGTCGCGACCCGCACCGTCGCGTCAGGAACCCAGCTTCCAGTCGGGGTCCCCGGTACCGCGGTGTTCGGGTCGGGGGCCACCGGGCTGTTCGGAGTTCTCTCCCAGACCGTTGCCGACTTGAGCGCCGGCAACACCTCCGCTGTGCTCAACTCCGATCTCGCCGCGATCAACGCCTCCTACGCCACAGCAGAGAGCTCGGCTGCGACGCTCGGGGCTCAGTACGACCAGATGAGCGCGGCGGGCACCGCGGCCGGCCTCGCCTCCCAGACGCTCGGGGATCAGGTGTCGAGCCTTTCGTCCACCAACCTGGCGAAGGTTGCCACCGCCTTGCAGCTACGCCAGTCCAGCCTCCAAGCGGCCCTGTGGGCGACATCCCAGGTCTCCTCGGTCACCTCGAGCATCCTCCAGTACCTGCCGTGAGAGGCACCGTCTCTGACAGAGCCGCCTGGGTGAGCTATCTCGCGGCCCTGTCGGACTACTTCGACTCGGCGTCAGCCTTCGCACCCGGCCCGCCTCCGCAGCCGCCGCCCGCTCTGGGGGAGCTGCCCGCTGACATGGCCGAGCAGGCTGCGTCGGCGTGGGCCCGCAGCCGAGAGCTCGAAGCGACGATCAACCGCCGGGCGCTGGAGGTGCGCGAGCGCATAGCCGCCCTCCCGCGCGCCTCGATCATGCACGACTGGGCCTGAGCCGAGACCGCCGGGGCGCGCCGGACGCCACGCCCTGCCGATAGATGGGCAGGAGGATCGACTGCTCATGCACAAGGATCGCCTCGGGCTGATCGGAGTACCGCTCGGAGTGATCGTCACGATCGCCCTGTTCATCATCCCGCTGCCGACGACTCTCATCAGCTTTCTGATAGTCGCGAACATGGCCGCCGCGCTGGTCGTCGTGGCGATCGCCTTGCAGGTCAAGAGACCCCTCGAGTTCTCGGCGTTCCCCACCTTGCTGCTCGTCGCAACCTTGTTCCGCCTGGCGCTCAACGTCAGCGTCACCCGCCTGGTGCTGTTGCACGGCTACGCCGGGGTTGTAATCGCCTCCTTCGGGAACTTCGTGGTCGGCGGCTCGCTCGTCGTCGGCCTCGTCGTGTTCTTCATCATCATCATCATCCAGTTCGTCGTCGTCACCAACGGAGCCGGCAGGGTCGCCGAGGTCGCCGCCCGCTTCACCCTCGACGCCATGCCCGGCAAGCAGATGGCGATCGACGCCGACTTGAACGCAGGGCTGATAGACACCGCCGAGGCCCGTCGCCGGCGCAACGAGATCATGTCCGAGGCTGACTTCTACGGGGCGATGGACGGGGCGAGCCGCTTCGTGAAAGGCGACGCCATCGCTGCCGTGGTGATCGTCGCGGTCAACCTGATCGGCGGTCTGATCGTAGGCGTCGTCGAACGTCACCTCCCGCTCGGCCAGGCGGTGAAGACCTACAGCCTGCTGTCTGTCGGAGACGGCCTCGCGTCGCAGATCCCGGCGCTCTTGATGTCGGTCTCCACCGGGATCGTCGTCACCAGGGCGGGCGACCGCGACAACGACTTCGGCCACGACCTCGTAACCCAGGTGAGAGGCCACTCGCGAGCGGTAACGGTCGCCGGCGGCGTACTGGTGCTCCTCGGGATCTTCCCCGGCATGCCCACGATCCCCTTCGTGACGATCGGGCTGGCTGCGGTGATCGCCGGTCGGCGCCTGGGCAACGACCACGCCCCGGTGGTGGCGTCGGAGACCCCCGACGCGGGCCCCGTGGAGCTGACTCCCGCGGCGATGGCGGCCGAGCTGAGAGTCGAGGCGTTGGAGCTGAGCGTCGCTAGAGACTACGTTCCACTCCTCGACCCGGCGCAAGGTGGCGAGCTTCCGATCAAGGTTCGCAATCTTCGCCGCTTCGTCGCCACAGAGCTCGGCTTTGTCGTCCCCCTCGTCGCAATCAAGGACGACGTGATGCTTGAGACCGGCCGCTACAAGATCTCGGTGCACGGTGTCGGGGTCGCCGAAGGAGGGGCACCGCTCGGGGCGATGCTCGCCATCGGAGATGGTCTGGACCAGATCGAGGGCGAGAGGACGACGGACCCCGTCTTCGGACTCGAGGCTGTGATCGTGGCGCCGGCCTCGCGGGCCAGGGCGGTCATGGCGGGCGCCACCGTGCTGGATCGGACCTCCCTGCTGGTGACCCATCTCGGCGAGGTGATCCGCTCGCATGCCCCCGATCTGCTCTCGCTCCAACAGGTCCGCCAGCTGATGGACGTCGCTCGCCAGGACAGCCCAGCGGTCCTCGAAGAGCTGGCTGCGGTCCAGGTGAGCACCGGGGAGGTCCTCGGAGCCTGTCGAGGCCTGCTGGCCGAGCGCGTCCCGATCCGGGACTTCGTGCGGGTACTCGAGGCTCTCGCCAACCGGGCCCGGGTGTCCAAAGACCCAGAAGGGCTTCTCGAGGCCGCCAGGACCGCTCTCGGCCCGGCGATCTGCTCGCTTTGGCAGCGCGACGGGCGGCTCGCCGCGATCACCTTGTCACCACCCAGCGAGGCGGTGCTGTGCGAGGCGATAGTTCGAGGCGAGGACGGGAGCGTGCTCGGAGGCGACCCCGACACCCTGCGGCGCCTGATCGAGACTGCCGAATCCATGACAAGGGACGTCGAGAACACCGGGCGGCGGGTAGTGCTGGTCTGCTCCGGGCGGCTGCGCCCGGCGCTTCGTCGGCTCCTGGCGATAAGAGTCCCGACGCTCAACATCATCTCGATCGCTGAGCTCCCGCGTTCAGGGACCATCGACCACGTAGGAACCCTCGAGGTCGCCGTCCCTATCGGGGGCTGAGCACACGTCATGCCCCGCCCATCGACGCTAGCAGCCCTTGCTGTGGTGATCTGCGTGCCGGCCCTGGTCGTCTTCTCCTCCGGCAACCTCTCGGTATACGGGCTCCTGACCCGCTACCTGGTCGCCTTGGTCATCGTCTCTGGCGGGACCTCGGTCCTCGCTCGTCTGTGGCGCTCCTACACCTCCCAAGACGATTCATCTCCCGATCGTACCGACGACTCCCGTCGGTCTGCCGATAGGTAAGAGGTGCACGCGATCGAGTTCCCCGTCGGACTTCCCGGCTTTCCCGGACGACGCTCGTTTCATGTCGAGCACATGGGGCCGGCGCCCCTGGTTCGCCTCAGTGCGACCGACGCGAGCTTCGTCATGCTCACCGAACCAGCCTCGTTCTTCCCCGATATCGCCCCGATGGTCATCGACGACGACACCCTCGAGACCCTCGGGGTCGGTGATTCCTCCGCCGTGGTGGTGTGGCTGATCCTCACGGTCTCAGCCACGTCGGTAACCGCCAACCTCCTCGGCCCCGTGGTGGTCAACCGCGACAACGGTCTCGCCGCCCAGGTCGTCGTACGCGACCTCTCGGCACCTGTCGCCGCCCCTCTGTCCCTAGAGGCGGCACGATGCTCATCCTGACACGGCGGGTCGGGCAGTGCATCACGGTCGGCGAGAACATCGTCGTCAAGATCCTCGAGATAGACGGAACGCAGGTGCGAGTCGGAGTGGATGCTCCGAGATCGGTCCCCGTTCATCGACAGGAGATCTACCTGGCTCTCGCCGAGGCGAACAGGGCGGCCGCCGAGAACGAAGCCCCATCCACGCTGGCCCCAGCGTCCCTTGCGGCGCAAAGAGCAAAGAGGTAAACGGTTGGCCCAAGCGCAACGCCTGTCCGCGTCGATCGTCATCCCGGCGTGGAACGCGTGGGAGCACACCCGAGCCTGCCTCGAAGCGCTTCGCCCGACGATGGGCCCGCACGACAAGGCCATCGTCGTGGACAACGGCTCGACCGACCGCACCTCCGGTGGCTTGAAGACGTTCCCGTGGGTCGACGTCGTCACCAACGCCGACAACGCCGGCTTTGCCGCTGGCTGCAACCAGGGAGCAGCGGCATCCGCAGGCGAGATCATCGTCTTTCTGAACAGCGACACCGTCCCGGTCGGAAGGTGGCTCACCGAGCTGCTCGCGCCCTTCTCCGATCCCGCCGTCGTAGCAGCCGGGCCCCGCTCGAACTTCGTCTCCGGGCCACAGCTCGTCCCAACTGCGGCCTATACCAAGAAGTCGGAGCTGCGCGCCTTCGAGCGCGCCTGGCGAGAGGCCAACTCCAAAGCGTCGAGGCCGGCGGAGCGCCTGGTCGGCTTCTGTCTCGCTGTTCGCCGCCACGCCTTCGACGCGATCGGAGGCTTCGACGAGGGCTACGAGATCGGCGGCTACGAAGACGACGATCTCTGCCGACGCCTGCGAGACGCCGGCGGCTGCCTGGTGATCGCGGACGGCTCCTACGTGCATCACGAGGGCCACGTCAGCTTCGACGCCAACAACCTTGATTGGCGCGCGGTGGAAACCGCGAACCGTCGCCGCTTCCTCGGTCTCGGCCCGCGCTCCGAATCGGGCGCTCCGCTCATCTCGGCCTGCCTCATCGTACGCGACGAGGAGCAGACCCTAGGAACCGCCCTGGCGTCGATCGAGCACCTCGTCGACGAGATCGTCGTTGGAGACACCGGGTCGACCGACCGCACCGCCGAGGTCGCTGCGGGATTCGGAGCGAAGGTGCTCGACATAGGCTGGGACGAGCATTTCGCTAAGGCGCGCAACTCCGTGGCGGAGCACTGCCGTGGACGATGGATCCTCTGGATCGACGCAGACGAGGAGTGGACCGGAGACTCGGCCGCCATCAGGAGGTACCTGAGTGACGACCCCCCGGCCGACGCGGTGCTGGTCACAGTCAGCAACGTCATGGGACACGGCGTCGAGTCGAGAACCAACCACCCGGCGGTCCGGCTGTTTCGCAGCGATCTTCGCTGGGAGGGCAGGGTCCACGAGCAGGTCGTCCGCCCCGACGGCGCCGGAGTCGTGGCGCCACTTCTCAACGGGGCGACGATCCTCCACCACGGCTACGAGGACAAGATCGTCGCCGGGAAGGGCAAGCTCGAGCGCAACCTCTCGCTGACCCGAACAGCCCTCAGCGAGGCCGATGGGCCGGTGGCGTTGGGGCGAGCCGAACTGGATGTCGGGCGCTCGCTGCTCGCCACCGGAAGTGCCAGAGAGGCCATAGGTCATCTCGAGGCGGCCGCCGACAGCCCGGAGCCGACGACGGCGCGGATGGGGCTTCATGTGGGGGCCCTCGCCGCGATGTCAGCGAGCGACCTCGACAAGTCGGCCGAGCTGATCGCCAAGCTCCGACGGCGGTCAGCGAACCCCCTGCTCGCAGACATCCTCACCGCCCAGCTGGCCTATGCCGCCAGGCTCTACGCGGAGGCGCTGGCACTCTTCTCCCGCCTGGAGCTGCCCGGCTTGGACGAGGACCGCTTCTTGCATCAACGCTCGGAGATCGCGCACATGGTGGCCTCCTGCCACCGCTTCCTCGGCGACGCAGCGCAGTCGGCGAAGGTCGTCATCGACACGATCCGCGACGAAGGAGTCTCGCACGAGCACCTCGGTGCCGTCGTGCACGACTGCAAGGTCGGAGGCGTGGCTCTCGTCGAGATCGGCCGGGCCATACCAGCCGGACAGACGAGAGCCTACCTGGCGCAGCTCCTCCAGATCGACGCCGACGACAGCCTGGCGGTCCTCGAAGGCATGTGGGGCAGCTCTCCCGACGACACCGAGGTGCTCGCGGCGGTCGGGCTGGTGTCGGCTCGAGCGAACCCGGCCAACGCGATCGTGTGGGCGGGAAGGCTTCGCCAGCGCGGTCTCGGACCCTGCCCGCTGCTCGTCATCGCCTCCGACGACGAACGCCCGACGCTGGATCGGGTGATGGCCGCGGCAGCGGCGGTAGGGGCCTTCGCCGACGAGGCGGCAGGAACGCTGCTGAGCGCGATCCTCTCGCGCCTCGCGGACGCCGACATCGCCGGCGCCGCCCAGATCGTCGAGAGCCTCGCCCCGGGCCACGCAGCCTCCATCCGCAAGCCCCCTGCGGCCGCTACTGTCGTTTCTGCGGTGCGCAACCGGCGTAGAGCCGCCACCATCGTCATCCCCTGCTGGAACCGGGCGCCCTGGACGCTGCGGTGCCTACAGAGCATCCAGGCGACTCTCGCGGATGGAACCTACGAGGTCGTGCTGGTCGACAACGGATCGACCGACGCGACCAGCAACGTCACCGACAACCCATCCGCGGGCGTGACCGTGGTGCGCAACGACACCAACCGCGGTTTCGCGGTCGCCTGCAACCAGGGGGCGAGTGTGGCAACCTCCGACGTCGTTGTGTTCTGCAACAACGACGTGGTGGCGAAACAGGGCTGGCTACAGCCGCTCCTCGGCGCCATCGCTGACCCACGCGTGGCGATGGTCGGATCGAAACTCCTCTTCCCGGACGGAACCATCCAACACGCGGGTGTCGGTCTTCTTTACGACGCAGACGGTGAAGGATGGCTCGACGGGTTCCATCTTCTCTACCGCCAGCCCGCCGACCATCCAGCCGCCAACCGGCCGTCGGAGCTGCGAGCGGTGACGGCCGCAGTCGTGGCGGTGCGCCGCAGCGCGTTCGAGGCGGTCGGCGGCTTCGACGAGAGCTACTGGAATGGGAACGAGGACGTCGACCTGTGCCTGAAGCTCGGGCAGGCCGGCTGGTCGGTGCGCTACGAGCCGGCGAGCGTCCTGGTCCACCAAGAGTCGGTGTCTGGCACCGAGCGCTTCCGTGAGACGACGAGGAACCGTTCGGTGCTGACAGCGCGCTGGAGCGGCAAGGTCCTCGACGAGCGCGAGCACCAAGGTGTCGTCGTCGCAGCCCCCTTCGGCCGGGGAGACGCAGCCGACGCCGAGGGTCGCCGCCTTGTCGGCGTCGCCAACAGCGCCGGGGTCCCGGTGGTCACGAGGGCGTGGCCACGACGCTTCGATGGCACCTGGGCCCATCGCCTCGGCCCCGGCCAGCCGCTCGTGGTCTCGCCGCTCACCGGCGACGATCTCGACGCCGGGCTCATGGCAGATCGCGAGTGGCTCCCCGATGACCTAGTGGTCATAGCCGGCCCAGAGGCGATCACAAAGGCCGGGCTCGCCGGGCCCGGAGCCCCCCAAGCCCTCCTCGAGGCGACCGGCAGGACCAGGCCGGGAACGCGCTCGGCCTGGAGGGCGCAGCGGGCCGGGTGATCGCACCCACCGCCTCAGCCGGCGACGACGGCCAAGTCGTGCTTCCTGAGGTGTTGTCATCCTGTTCCTGTGATGGGGCAGAGCGGCGAGGTAGGCGCATGCGCGGGAAAGTCCTGCGAGGGGATCAAGCCAGGGAGGCGAGCCAGTCCAGGTGTGCCCGGGAGCGGTCTTGGCGACACCAGGCGGCCAGCTGGCGGCGGGCGTAGAGGCGTAGGGCCGGCAGCCACAGGGCCGAGCCCACCCGAGCGCGCGCCCCGCGGGGCAGGGCGGTGGAGAGGAGGGGGACGATGTCCTCCCAGTGGCGAGCCCAGGCAGCCCGGGCGAGGGCGGGCAGGTGACGGGAGGCGGCAGGTCGAGGCGCGCCGGGGAGGTGGGGAAGGCGACCGAGCGCGCCTGCCAGGCCCGAGGAGACGATGCTCGACCAGGAATAGAACTGCTTCATTGCCTGGAGCACCTCCAGTTGGAGCTCGAGAGCGCTCATTCGCGCCGGGGCCATCACCGCGTGGTGGCCGTCGAAGAGGGACCAGTCCTCGCTCAGTATGCGCCCTGCGGCGCTCACCCGCTCGAAGAGCCTGGTGCCCGGAAGCGGGGTCTCCATCATCAGCTGGAAGGTGTCGATGCCCAAGCGACGGGCGAAGTCGGCGGTGGCACGGGCGCTACCGGGGGAGTCGGTGTCGAGCCCGGCCACGAACATGCCGTGCACCGCTATGTCGTGGTCGTGGAACCCACGTACCGCCGTCTCGACTGTCGAGACGCTCTGGCGCTTGCCCATAGCCGCGAGAGCCTCGTCGGTGGTCGCCTCGACCCCGACCATGACCATCGCAGCACCCGAGCGGCGCATGAGGGCCAAGAAGTCGTGGTCGACCTCGGGGCGTGCTCGCGAGGTCAGAGCGGCGTCGGCGCGCAGCTGGGCGAACCAGGTGGGCGTCAAGCCGGTATCGAGCATCCCTTGGAGCAGCCGGGTGGTGCGCGCCTTGTTCACCACGAAGTTGTCGTCGTAGAAGAAGACCCGCTTCGTGTCGAGGAAGGCCAACTCCGCTAGGACCTGGTCGGGCCTGCGGTGGCGCACCGCTCGGGAGAAGGTGGCGGTCACCGAGCAGAACTCGCAGTCGAAGGGGCATCCCCACTGGGTCATGATGGGCTTGGTCCCCATGAGGTGATGACCTTCGATCAGGCTCAAGTCGGGGCAGGGCAGAGCTTCGAACTCGGCCTGGGAGCAGCGCCGGCGGGGAGGGTTGTGGCAGGGCGCACCCCGCTCCGAGCAAAACGACAGGCCCCGGATCTCCTCTGGGCCACGGCCGGTGTCGAGCGCGCCTGCCAGGGCGAGCATGGTCTGCTCTCCCTCGCCCCTCACCACGTAGGGGGCATGTGCGAGCGCCTCGTCGACCCGGAAGCTGACGTGGGGGCCGCCCAGCACCACTGCCACCCCCGCCGCGCCGAGCAGGTCGGCGAGGCAGTAGGCGGCAGGCGCGGTGGCGGTGGTGGAAGAAATGCCCACCAAGTCGGCGCCGAGGCACTCGCCCAGGTCTACCGGCGAGAGCACCTCGCAGAAGACCCGAGCGTCGTGGCCGCCGTCTGCAAGCATCCTGGCCATGAGCGGCAGCCCCAGGCGCGGCAGATGAGCCAGGTCGTAGACGTTGTGGCCGGCCGGGCGGGGCTCGACCAAGCGGACGCGCAAGCCCATGGCCAAGTCTCGACGACCGGTTAGAACTTTGTCAAGCAAGTCGATTGACGTAGGCTCGCTGGCCTGATGTGTCAGCCTCAGGTCGAGCTTTACTGATGCAGCCTGCGGAAGGAGGGTTGTAGCGGTCATACGTTGGTCGTACCTGGGAATCGCTGATGTTCGATGAGGTCACCGCCGTGATGCGGTCCGCTTGGTACTGGACGTGCCTCTCTGGCTACCGTTGTCACGTAGCCATGGACCCGGTGATCCGCCTCCGATCGGCCGTGGCCCTGGCAGGTCGGTTCCCCGTGCTGGCCGGCGTCGACCTCGACGTCTGGCCGTCGGAGATCGTCCTGTTGCAGGGTGCGAACGGCGCCGGCAAGACCAGCATCCTCCGGGCCTGTGCCGGCCTGCTGCGGGTGGCGGCCGGGGAGGCCGTCGTCCTCGGGGTGGACCTCACCGCCGACCCCCGGCCGGTGCGACGGCGCGTCGGCCTCCTCGGTCACGCGTCCGCCCTCTACGACGACCTCTCCGTGGCCGACAACCTGACGTTCGCAGTGCGGGCTGCAGGAGGCGATCGGCGCCGGGTGGCGCCGGCCCTCGAGCGTCTGGGTCTGCTCGGGCGCCTGCCCTCGACTCCTCTCGCTGCTCTGTCGGCCGGGCAGCGACGACGCGTCGCTCTCGCAGTGCTCGTCGCACGCGACCCGGAGCTGTGGCTGCTCGACGAGCCCCACGCCGGCCTCGACGCCGAGCATCGTGACCTCATGGACGCCCTCGTGCTCGACGCCACCGCCCGGGGCCGGACCGTCGTGCTCGCTTCCCACGAGCGCCACCGCGCCCACGCCATCGCCGGCCGGATCGTGGAGGTCGCCGGGGGAGTGGCTGTAGCGCCCGCCGGCCCGATCGGTGGCGTGGGGCCAGGGCGGGGGGCGTCACCCATACCTGCTGTGGAGGCCGGGCGTGTGGCGTGACGCCGTGCTCGTCGCCGGCAAGGACCTCCGCGTCGAGCTGCGCTCGCGGGTGACCACCAACCAGGTCGCCCCCTACGCCCTGATCGTGCTCCTGCTCTTCGGCTTCGCCTTCGACCAGGACCCGTACATCCTCACCCATGCCGCACCGGGCCTGTTCTGGGTGGCGGTCCTCCTCTGCGCCCTGCTCGCAATCCAGCGCAGCTTCGGGCTGGAAGCGGCAGACGGTGCCCGGGACGGCCTGCGGATGTCGGGGCTCGACGCCGCTGGCATCTTCCTCGGCAAGGCGCTGGCTGTCGCCGCCCAGCTGGCCGTGCTAGAGGCCGTCCTGGCCGGCGGGATCGTGGTCCTCTTCGGGGCGCGACTCGGCCACCCTCTGCTGCTCGGCGCGACGTGCGTGCTCGCCACCGTCGGGCTGGCGGCGGCCGGCACGGTGTACGGCGTCATGGCGGCGGGGCTGCGAGTCCGCGAGACCCTGCTGCCGCTGTTGCTGCTCCCTGTCGTGGCTCCCGTGCTCCTGGGCGCGACGCAGGCCTGGCTGGCGGCCGTCGGCCTGTCCAGCGGTGGCGGGTGGCGATGGCTGACGCTGCTCGCCGCGTTCGCTGCGATCTACGTGGCTCTCGGGGTACTCGGTTTCGGCACTCTCCTGGAGGAAGCATGAACTACAAGTCACTGTCGGCACGGCCGACGTCCAACCATGCGACCCTTGTCGTCGGCGGTCTCACCCTCGTCGGCCTCGGGGTCTTGCTCGTGCTCGGCCTGGTCGTGTCGCCGCCCGACACGGTGCAGGGCGAGACCGTCCGCCTCATCTACGTCCACCCGGCCAGCGCCACCATGGCCTACGTCGGCTTCGGCCTGTGCGCCCTGGGCAGCCTCGCCTACCTCTGGCCCCGCACCCGCAGCCTGCGCTGGGACCGCTTCGCCGGCGCGTCGGCCGAGGTGGGGGTGGCGTTCTGCGTCACGACCATCGTCTCCGGCTCGATCTGGGGCCGGTACTCCTGGGGCGTCTGGTGGACGTGGGACGCCCGCCTCACGCTCACCGCCCTGCTGCTCGCCGTGTTCCTCGGCTACCTCGCCCTCCGGCGGACCGGCGGCGACCCCGTCGGCCGCGCGAAGCGCTGCGCTGTGGCGGCCCTCTGCTGCTTCCTCGTGGTCCCAGTCGACCACGAGGCGACGAACTGGTGGGTCACCCTGCACCAGAAAGACACCCTCTTCCGCATCGGGAAGTCGCCGCTGATCCACGGCTGGCAGCTGACGACGATGCTGCTGTCGTTCGCCGTGTTCGGACTGCTGTTCACCTGGATGCTGCTGCACCGGCTCGGCATCGAAGCCCTCGAGGACCGCATCGAGGAGGAGGGCTACGTCTGGGCCGTCGCCGAGCGCCGCGCCGAGGGGGTGGCCCAGGCGCCGGCTACCGGCCCCGGGCGTCCCCTGCCCGGCCCGGGACTGGCCGGCGGGCCTGCGGCACCCACGATGCGCAGCGCGATCCCCCCGGGGGAGGGCCGGTGAGCGCCGCCACAGGCGGGTGGGACTACGTGGCGGGCGGCTACGGCGCCACCGTCGCCCTGCTGGGCGGCTACGTGCTGTACCTCCGCCGGCGTGCCCGTGTCCTCGCTCGTTACCTGCCGACGCCGGCGCCGGAGGAGCCGCCGGCACCACCGGATCCGCCGGCGACCCAGGAGCCGGGATGACGGCGCCGGCGCCGCCGGCGCGCCGGTGGGACGACGATCCCGAATCCGGCGACGCGCTCACACCAGGCTCGCCGGACGTCGCCGCCGCCCGGGCTCTCCTCCAGGCGGCTGCCATCCCCCGCCCCCGCCAGCGCGACTGGCTCGGTAGCCGCCGCAGGCAGGCCGTCGCCGCCTGCGTCGTCCTCGGCGCCGTCGGCTTCCTCGCCTTCCAGGGCCTCACGAACGCCACCCAGTACTTCCTCACCACCAAGCAGGCCGTCGCCCGTCGGGCGCAGCTCGGTGCCAGGCCGTTCCGCATCGAGGGAACCGTCGAGCACGACGTCCGCCAGACCCCGCCGACCATCCGCTTCGACATCTACGCCGCTGGCGTCACCGTGGCCGTCGTGAGCTCCGGGTCGCCCCCGCAGCTGTTCCGCCCGGGCATCCCGGTCGTGCTCGACGGGCACTGGCAGGGCGCGGTGTTCGCCAGCGAGCAGATCATGGTCAAGCACAGCGCGAGCTACACCGCCGCCCATCCGGGTCGGCTCGGGTCCCAGCTGCCTCGCCACTCGAAGCGGTAGGGGGAAGCCGTGCTCGACTCCGCCATCGGCCAGGCCGGCGTCATCGTCGCCCTCGTCGCCGCCCTGACGGGTGCGGCGACGCTGGTGCGCGGGCTGCGAAGCGGGCGCCCCGAGCTCCTCCGCCGGGGTCGCACCTACGTCTGGGTGATCCTGCTCGGCGCCGTGGTGGCCACCGCAGCCATGCAGCACGCCCTGATCACCCACGACTTCCGCCTCCTCTACGTCGACCAGAACGACAGCCTGCAGACGCCGCTGGTCTACCGCGTCACCGCCATGTGGTCTGCGTTGCAGGGCTCCATCCTGCTCTGGGCCCTCATCCTCTCCCTCTACCTCGCGGCTGTCGCCGTGCACTTCCGCGCTCGGGTCACCGACCCGCTCGTCGGGTGGGCGTCGGTGATCGGCTACCTCATCGCGGCCTTCTTCTTCGGGCTCATGGCGACGGCGTCCAACCCGTTCGTAACGGTGAGCGGCGTCCCCCCGCTCAACGGCCCCGGCCCGGACCCGCTGCTGCAGGAGCGCATCCTCGTCGCCTTCCACCCGCCGATGCTCTACCTCGGTCTGGTGGGCATGACCGTGCCGTTCTGCTTCGCCGTCGCGAGCCTCATCACCGGGCGCCTGGGCGAGGGCTTCATGGTCGAGACGCGCCGCTGGACCCTGACAGCGTGGATGTTCCTCTCCGGTGGGATCGTGCTCGGCGCGTGGTGGAGCTACGACGTGCTCGGCTGGGGCGGCTACTGGGCCTGGGACCCGGTGGAGAACGCCGCCCTCCTGCCGTGGCTCACCGCCACCGCCTACCTCCATTCGGTGATGGTCCAGGAGCGGCGGGGGATGCTGCGCGTCTGGAACCTGTCACTCGTCCTGTCGACGTTCAGCCTCACGATCCTCTGCACCTTCCTCACCCGCTCCGGGGTGCTTGCCTCCGTGCACGCCTTCTCCAACTCCGACATCGGTCCCGAGCTGCTGGCCTTCTTCGGGGTGGTACTGGCCACAGCCGTCGGGTTGCTCGCCTGGCGGGGCGACCGCCTGCGCTCCCCGGGGGCCATCGACTCGCCCCTGTCGCGAGAAGGCGCCTTCCTCGCCAACAACCTGCTCTTCGGCGCGTTCGCCGTCGTGGTGCTGCTCGGCACCGTGTTCCCCCTGATCGTCCAGGCGCTCGACAACAGCCAGATCACCGTCGGCGGCCCCTACTTCAACACCATGACGTTGCCGATCGTGGTGTGCCTGCTGTTCCTCATGGCGGTGGCGCCGGTGCTGCCGTGGCGGAAGGCCAGCGCCGAGCTGCTCGGGCACCGGTTGAGGTGGCCGGCGATCGGCGCGGTCGGGACCCTCGTCGCGTGCGTCCTCGCCGGCGTGCGGGGGGTCGACCCGCTGCTCGCGTTCTGCCTCGGGGCCTTCGCCGGCGGCTCCGCCCTGCGCCAGCTGGCACTGGCCACCCGCCGCCAGGGCTGGCGCGGCCTCGTCGGGCGGTCCAACGGAGGCATGGTCGTACACCTCGGCATCGTCGTCATCGCTGTCGCCTTCGCCGCCAGCCACTCCTACGAACGCCAGACAACGCTGACCCTGCGGCCCGGGCAGACCGCCGTATACCAGGGCCAGCACCTCACCTACCTCGGCATGCAGGACGTGAGCGGCCCCAACCACACGGGGATCGCCGCCCGGGTGCGCCTGGACGGGCACACGGAGCTCCCCGCGATCAACGACTACCCGATGTCGGGCAACGACGCTGTGCAGACGCCGGCGATCCTGAGCACGCCGCTCCACGACGTGTACCTGACCCTCGCCACCACGGCGACAGGCGCCGGCCCCGTCTCGATCGGTGTGATCGTCGAGCCTCTCGTCAGCTGGGTGTGGGTCGGGGGCATGGTCGTCATGATCGGTGCTCTGCTCGCCGCCTTCCCAGGATCGCGCCGCCGCAGCAGCAGCGCCCCCGCCTCAGCGCCCACCGCCCGCCAGCCCCGCCGGGGAGCCGCCGAGCCGGCCACCGCCGCCAGCCCGTCGTGACCGCCCCTACGACCGTCACCGCCGTCCCGGCACGCCGCCGGCTGGTGCTGTGGGTGGCCGCCGGCACCGGCTGCGTGCTGGCGGCTCTCGTCACCGCTTTCGCCTTCGTCGGGCCACCCCCGGACACGACCCAGCTCCTCGGCCGGCCGGCGCCGGCCGTCGCCGGCAGCAACCTCGGCGGCGGTGGCCGCCCGGTGTCGCTGCGCAACTACGCCGGCCGGTGGGTCCTGGTGGACTTCGCCGCCAGCTGGTGCGTGCCGTGCCAGCAGGAGCTGCCCAAGCTGCAGGCCTTCGCCCGCAGCGCCGCCCGCTACCACGCCGCGCTGATCACCGTCGCGGAGTCCCCCAGTGACGGCCCGGCGCTGGCACGCTACATGTCGGCCCACGGCGCCCACTGGCCGGCGGTGCAGGATCCGCAGGCGGTGGTCTCCTACGGTGTCACGGGCATCCCCACCGTGTTCCTCGTCGACCCGGACGGCATCATCGTCGGCTACTACCCATCGGGCGTTTCCCCGTCGGGCCTCGACTCCTTCATCCGGACTGCAGGCGCGTCGGGGGTCTCGTGAGGAGCGCTTGCTCCAGCCGCCCGCCGGCGTCCCGACTCCGGCGCTGGGCGGTGTGGGTGGTCCTGGTCGTCGCGGCGGCCGTCGCCCTGGCTGTCGGCGCCCAGCCCGCAACGGCCCGCCCGAGCCTGGCGCAGAGGACCCGGGCGCTCGCCTCCGAGGTCCGCTGCCCCGTCTGCGTGGGCGAGACCGTGGCCGACTCGTCGGCTCCGGCGGCGGTGACGTTGCGCGACGACATCCACCGTGAGCTGGCGGCCGGGGAGAAGCCGGCAGCGATCCTCGCCGGCATCGAGTCCGTGTACGGACCGGGCATCCTCGAGAAGCCGAGGGCGACGGGCATCGGGCTCTTCCTGTGGCTCGTGCCGGTCCTGGTGGCCCTTGCCGCCGGCGGTGGCCTGGCGGCGGCGTTTGCATGGTGGGGCCGCCAGCGGCGCTCCGACCCGGCGAGCCCCGGCGACCACGACCTCGTGGCCGAGTTCCTCCGAACCGCCGGCGCAGGCACTCCTCGGGCGGCTGGCGAGGAGGGCGGGTGAGGCGGCCGGCGGCAGGCGGCGTGCGGGTTGAGCACGGACCGGGGCGGCGCCCGGCCGGCGA
>JAJZJY010000061.1:8011-11878 GCA_021809885.1 Actinomycetes bacterium | reverse complement strand
CATCGGTGACCGTCGAGCCGTCGGCCAGGGTGACCGTGACCCGCCCGCCGAATGCCTTCTCGGCAGGATCGCTGGCGTGGTAACGATGGGTCCACTCGGTGTCCTCGGCCGTGTGGATCTTGTGCCACAACGCCACAGTTGACGGGCGACGTGCCCGCTCGGGGAGGTAGGAGCGCTCGTGGTGCCAGCCACCGTCTTCGAGGGCGACGGCAAAGATGTACATGATCGAGTGATCCAGCGTTTCGCGGCTGGCATCGGGGTCGAGCTTCTGCGGGTCGTTGGCGCCGGTCCCGATCACGTTGTGGGTGTGATGACTGGTCGTGATCTCGATGTCGGTCACCTGGGTCAGATCACCCAGGCTGGGGCCGAGCCGCCGGGCCAGGTCGATTAGCGCCTGGGCCTGGTATTCGGCGGAGTGCTCCTTGGTGTAGGTGTCGAGGATGGCCCGCTTCGCCTCACCCGGAGCCGGTAGAGCCACCTGGTACGCGGCTTGGGGACCGCCGAGCAGCCAGGCGATGACACCGTCCTCGCCTTCGTAGATCGGTGACGGGCTGTCCTCACCCCGCATGGCCCGGTCCACCGCCTCGACTGCCATTTTCCCGGCAAAGGCCGGGGCATAGGCCTTCCACGACGAGATGTCACCCTTGCGGCTCTGTCGGGTGGTGGTGGTCACGTGCAGCGACTGGTTGATCGCCTGATAGATCACGCCGGTATCCAGGCCCAACAGGGCACCGATGCCCGCCGCCGCGGAAGGCCCCAGGTGGGCGATGTGGTCGATCTTGTGCTCGTGGAGGCAGATGGCCCGAGCCAGGTCGACCTGGATCTCGTAGGCCGCTGCGATGCCCCGGACCAACGCCGCACCGTCACGGCGGCAATGCTGGCCCACGGCTAGGAGCGGGGGGATGTTGTCGCCGGGGTGGGAGTACTCGGCCGCCAAGAAGGTGTCGTGGTAGTCCAACTCCCGGACCGCGACCCCGTTGGCCCAAGCCGTCCATTCCGGCGAGAACCGTCGGGTGAGGGAAAGGCCAAAGACGGCCGCGCCGGGGGCGAAGGGGTGGCTGCCGGCCTGGGCCCGGGCGTTGGCGACTGGGCGGCGCCGTAGCGAGGCCACCGCCACCGCGGCGTTGTCGATGATGCGGTTGCCGATCATCTCCGCCACGACCGGATCGACCCGAACGGGGTCGGCAGCGACCTCAGCGATCCGCCAGGCCAGCTGTTCCTCGCGCACCAGCCGCTCGTCGGACCGGTAGGTGCGAACCGTCGTGGTCTTCATCGTAGCCCAACCACCAGTTCTGCCGTCTCCCCTGCACCGGCGGTGTCGGAGTCCAACCCCACCGAGCTCGCACCCGACGGAGGTGCCAGCCGCGGGAGCAGTCGCCCGAACGCTACGTAGGTCCACGCACTCGGACGCATCGCCATCTCCACCTCGTCGGCGGAAGCGTCCACCGCCGCCACTGCAGGCCGTTCGGTTAGGGCCGCCAACGCCTCCTCGGCGACAGGTACGTCTCTCGCGTAGGCCGCCGCCACTGCCTCCGCGCCAGCTCGATGGGCGCGCTCGACGACCGCGGCTGCGAGACTGTCCCTAGTCGCGACTCCGCTGATGAGCGACCGCTTCCAACGCAACACTCCGGGTATCTCCTATCTCGCGGTGACACACCTGCCCACGCGCCGTGCCACGTCCCTGACTTACGAACTATATTACACGAAGATGACTTCGGTACTTAGCTGTGGTGAATGTATCCCACGACGACGGAGAACAGCTGACACCTCAGCCTCCAACGAGAAGACCGGGGCCCCGGCTGCGACGATCCACCCTCCCCCCGGGTGGGAACCGGCAGATCACCCCTACACGTGCAGCGTGGCGGTGCTTGCCACCATGGTGGCCCAGACCGCCCGGCTGGCCGAGGAGCTCCAAGCGGGTTTTGACCAGCACCCAGACGCCGTGGTGCTCCGAGCCCTGCCAGGACTTGGGACCATCCTCGGCGCCAGGGTGCTCGGCGAGTTCGGCGACGAGCCCGAGCCGAACCGGTATGCCACCGCCAAGTCTCGCAAGAACGCCGCGCTACGACACCTTGGAAACCGTCTCGTCGGCATTCTCCACGGCTGCCTCGCCAGCCACACCGTCTACAGCGAGAAGATCGCCTGGGGGCATCGAGCAGAGCTCGAACTCACACGAGCTGCTTGACAGCTGCGACCGTGGGATATCTACTCAATGTTGATCCGGACGCGCTCGACCCCGAGAAACTCGACCTGTCCGAGTCGTCTCCTCTCGCTTCTGGTCTCATGACCGCGCCTGAGTCATCTCTGCCGGGCGGAAGCGCTGGCGAGCTGCTTGGCGGGAGACCCCGAGAGCGGCGGCAATGTGGTTCCAGGATCTCCCGTGCGCCCGCGCCGTCTCGACGGCCTCCCGCAGGCGGGCCTCGTCTTGGCGAGTTGCCTCGGCCGCCGTCGCTACCGCCCGGAGGTCGGTCAGGTCGCCGGCCTGGGTGACCTCGGGGTCCAGAGTCTCGGTCAATAAGCGGTATCGCTCGGCAGCTCGCTCGATCTCTTCGTCGGTGTGCTTCATGTCCATCGCCTTGTCATCGGAGGAACAGGTAGAACTCGCGGCTCAGCTCCATGGCGTGGATGACGACCGGATCCTCGCCCTCGAGATCCAAGACCCCGATCTCCAGCAACGACCCATCAGCCGCCGGTCCCATCAGCATGGTGAGATCTTTGCCGAGGTCGATCCGCCGCATGGCATTGCGGACGGCATGACGGATGTCTTCTTCGCTGACGCCAGGCCTGCTTGCCGGCTGGCCGATGCGGATCTCGACAACTTACCTTGTCTAGGTTACCGCGCTGGCTGCCGAGATCCAACGTCAAGCCAGAACTACAGCTCACGCGCGTGGAGTCGAGCATGACATCGCACATTGTCCGCACCGCTCTCTCGACTCACGACCACCCGCTGGTTCCGATGCGACCCCTCCCACCATCAGCCATGTCGACGTCGCCAGGCTACGGAGAACCAATCACCTGGGCGGCCTCGTACACGAATACCGGATGGTCGCCTGACCTGGGCGGACGGGGTTCTCAGCACTCACAGGTCAATCGCCCCACGGCGAGCATGGGGACGACAACGACGAAGACCCACAACCACGGCGCTCGCCGGGACAGGAACACCCGCAGCGACGACGGCCCGCGGACAGGAGCGGCTGGTTGCTATTGGTGAATTCGGGACGGCTCAGTTCGTTCCTTGCACGCCGCGGCCGCGTGACCCAGCTGATTTGCGCTCCTATCGGATCGGGCGGTTCGACAGAGACCGCAAGCCGACCCGCTGAGCGCGGGACGCAAGATCGCCTCGGCATCGGGCTGGCAACCCGGCCCGGCCGTCTAGCATTCCGCCGCTGAACTGCGATCCGGCGAGACCGGGATGAAAGTCAATGGAACGATGAGACCACGCGTATCGCGTGCTCGACCGTAGCACCCAGGCGTCAAACACGGTAAAGCTCGTGTTGAAGTCAAGGAGCATGCAAGCCGAAGATCACCGTGCCGTTGGTGCTCGCGCTGACCCAATGAGTTTGTCGCATACGACGCGGCGCAGCGGGATGCCGATCGTCGACCCGACCCAGCCTCTGGCGGCCCGGACAGCTCCCTCGATGCGCTCCGGTGACCGCCCCGGAACGTAAAGAGATTCCGCGAAGCGCTCGGCGAGACGCTCGTCCCGAATCGGATAACGGAAGCATCGGCGTTCATCGCTAACGACGGCAAGGCCGGCTCGTTCCAGACGAGCATGGAGACGCCCGAGGTGCACGCTGTTCGGATAAGCGGGGCGCACCTCGCGAAGGGCTGCGAGCAGGCGTACGTAGCGGATGCGGTCTCGCGTGC
>JAJZJY010000061.1:0-8001 GCA_021809885.1 Actinomycetes bacterium | reverse complement strand
CCTGGCAGGAGGAGGATCACTGTGCCGTCGTCGCGGAGCACGCGGTGGATCTCGGCGAGCACGACGTCGACCGGATCGAAGAGCATGAGCGCCATGGAGCACGCCACGAGGTCGAAGCTGGCGTCTCGAAATGGCTGCCTCTGTCCGTCGCCTCGGAGCAGCACCCTCGGGAGCACCTTCGCTGCTCGCGCCAACTCGCCCGGAGACCGGTCCACGCCCACCCAACGGAGGTGGGGAGCTGTGGTCTGGAGCGGGCCAGTTCCACAGGCGAGGTCGAGTGCCACAACGCCGGGGCTGCGGGGCGCGACGGCGAGCAGCCAGGCATATGGGTTCGTGCCGTTGACGTCGCAGGCATCCGACAAGATATCCTCGGTGATCCCGGGGCGGTCCTCGTGAAACCGGTCGAGATAGGACGTCCACGGGTTGGCCGCGCTGGAGGCCGGGGACGTCATCGGTTCGTGCCGCGCCGGCGCCGAAAGGGGGCGAGGTAGCCAACGCTGGCGACGACGAAGGGCACGAGGTAGTTCGTGACAATGCGCGCCCAAGTGGATACGTCGAGGTGGCCGGATGCGATGACGGTGCCCTCGTTCACGCCGGACAGGATCGTGCCGACCACGCTCGCCACGACAACGCCGGTGCGGAAGGTATAACCGCGGGCGACCAACACACACATCTCGAGCGGAGAGGACCACGACGGCGGGCGGCGCTTCGGACTCTCGGGTGCGATGTCGTGGTCTATGGCGGTTTCTTCTTTCCCGCGGGCGTCGAACAACGTCGACGGTCCGCTCACTGCGACGACCGGCGCTGCGGCCGGGGTGGAGCTCCTGACGCGCTCCGTAACATCACGCGGCGTGTTTCCCGGATCCGGCGATGCGCTGGTCACCGCCCCTCCGAGAGAGTCGAGGCATACCGTGTCAGCCGGGCAACGGCGAGGTCCCGGGGACGACGCTCGCCGATTCGACTGAGTGCTGACTTGATCAACACGAGCCACTCGGCGTCCTCGCTGCATTCCCAACACGCTGCGAGATGCCGCCGGACTGAGACAGCGAGACTCGGGTCGGCTTCGCCGTCGAGATAGGTTTCTACCCCTCGGCGCAGGGCTCGGTGCTCTCTCGTGCTCACCACGGACCAGGAACCCGCTCCCCTCGGCGTACATTCCCTGGAATGCTGAGTCGGGTGAGGGGGTTCCACTTACGTGCACGAAGCCTTTGAGCGCCAACAGGGCGAGGACGCCTTCGCCCGCTACGTGCTGCCCGAGCTGGAGGTTCTCGCCAGGGTCGCGTTCTCGATCACTCGGAACACCGCCGATGCCGAGGACCTCGTCCAAGAGACGCTGTTGTGCGCCTACCGGGCAATCGACCGCTTCGACGGCGCCCACCCCCGGGCCTGGCTGTTCACCATCATGCGCAATGCCGAGGCCAAACGGCACCGGCGGCGCCGGCCTCAGCTACTACGCGACCCGGACCAGGCTGGGCGCATGGAGGCCACCGATGGCCGCGGCGGTGTTACGTCTCCCGAGGACGTTGTCGTCGGCGCGGAATTCGACGCTGTGGTGGCTCAGTGCCTGGCGTCGCTTCCCGAGCGGCACCGCCAGGTGATCGAGCTCGTCGACATCGACGGGCTCTCCTACGCCGAGGCGGCAGAAGCGATCGGCGTGCCGGTCGGCACCGTCATGAGCCGGCTGCATCGTGCCCGGACCCGGATCCGCCAGCGCCTCAGCGCTGCTGGCCTCGCACCGAAGAGGAGCATGCGATGAAGGTACGGAACGCTACGGCGAGCCGGATGCGCTGCATGGCGACGATGCGGGTGCTGCAGACCTACCTCGACGGTGCACTCGACGAGGTGGCTGCACGGCGGGTCGCCGAGCATCTCGAGGACTGCCGCCGCTGCGGCCTCGAAGCTGAGGTCTACCAGGAGATCAAGACGGCGCTCGGCGAACAGGACCGAACGGTCGACCCTCGAGCGATCGAGCGGTTACGGCGCTTCGGTGAGCGGCTCGCCCGAGGCGACGCGTCCGCCCACGACCACGGTGCCTGAAGTCGCGTCGCTGGCTAGCGCGACCGCCACCACGGGACCGGAAGGAGACGGCAGTACGCAGGACATGACAGGCCCCTCGGGTCGCGGCCGGGTCGTACGATCCTGCGATGTCGCCGTCGTCGGTGGCGGTGCCGGCGGCCTGGCAGCTGCCCGGGCCGGGGCGCGCCGCGGGTTGCGCACCGTGCTCGTCTCTGACGGCGCCCTCGGAGGCGACTGCACCTTCACCGGCTGCGTGCCCTCCAAGACGCTCATCGAAGCCGCCGCCGGAGGGCTGCCGTTCGCCGAGGCTTCAGCCAGGATGCGCGCCGTCGTCAGTCAGATTGCGGCTACCGAGGACGCAGGAGTGCTCAGAAAGGAGGGTGTCGACCTCGTGGAGGGTTCGGCGCGCTTCTCCGGTGCCCGGACCCTATCGGTCGACGGCGATTCGATCCGAGCGAAGCTGGTGGTGATCGCCACCGGTTCCCGCCCTGCCGTGCCGCCGATCCCAGGGCTCGACGCGATCCCGTTCCTCACCAACGAGACGGTCTTCGATCTCGACGAGCTACCCGCATCGATCGCCATCCTCGGCGGCGGGCCGATCGGCTGCGAGCTGGCGCAGGCCTTCCGGCGCTTCGGATCGCAGGTGCAGGTAGTCGAGGGTGAGGACCGGCTCCTGCCCCGAGAGGAACCCGAGGCGAGCGCCGTGCTGGCGAGCGTCTTCGCCGCCGAGGGGATCGGCGTGCACCTCGGCGCAAGCGTAGAACGCGTCGAACAGGTGGACCCCGGTACGGGGATCCGCCTCGTGCGCTCGGACGGGTCGAGCGTCTGCGCCGAGGTGCTGCTGGTGGCGGTCGGGCGGCGGCCGGCCACCGCGGGTCTCGGCGCCGAGGCTGGTGGCGTCAAGCTCGACGAGCGGGGTTTCGTGCGTACCGACCGGTTCCTCGCCACCGGTGCCAGCGGCGTGTACGCCGTCGGGGATGTGACCGGCAGGCTGCTGTTCACCCATGCCGCCGACGAGATGGGGCGCCTGGCGGTCCGCAACGCCACCACCCGGCTCGGTCGGCTCGGACGCCGGGCGTTCGACACCTCGTCGATCCCGTGGGTGACGTTCTGTGACCCCGAGATCGCCCGGGTCGGGCTCACCGAAGGCGAGGCTGCCGAGGCCGGAGGCAGGGTCGCCTTCGTTCCCATGTCGGAGGTCGACCGGGCGATCGCGGCCGGGAGGACCGAAGGCTTCGTGAAGCTGATCGCCGGACCCCGGCCCCTCCTGCGTGGAAGCGGAGGCGGTCGCCTCCTCGGCGCGACGATCGTCGCGCCCCGAGCCGGCGAGATGATCCACGAAGTGGCCCTCGCGATTCGCACCGCCATGTTCACCGGCCGCCTCGCCCAGACGGTGCACGCCTACCCGACCTGGTCGACGAGCCTGCGCCAGGCGGCCGCCCAATTCTTCATGGAGGTGAACGGTCACCGGGCGCGCCCGGTGAGCTCACCACCAGGCCGGTGACAGCGCCCGGGTCGCGGTCGCTGGCATGTCCGCGCCGATGGCTGGTGTCAGGCGACTCGTTGGACGAGGGTGGTCACCCACGCCAGTCGGTCGAGCACCAGCAGGACGCCCATGGCGCCGAGGACGGCGGCGGAGGTGGCGGTGACTGCCGTGCCGTGCCGGCGGAGCCAGGCCACGGGAGCGGCGAGGCGGTCGAAGAGGACGGCGACGGCGAGGAAGGGCGCACCGAGGCCGAGCGAGTAGACCGCCAGGAGCACTGCACCGGATGCGACGTGACCCTGCTGAGCGGAGAGGGCCAGCACCGAGGCGAGGATCGGCCCGACGCATGGCGTCCAGCCGAACGCGAAGGCCGCGCCGGCCACCGGGGCGGCGAACGGCCCGAGCCGGGCGAGGCGCGGGTGGATCCGCCATTCCCGGTAGAGGCCGGGTCGTTGGAGCACGAGAGTCCCGAGCAAGAACAGCGCCATGGCCACCACCACGACACCCGAGATGCGCGTCAGCGTGCCCTGCTGGTGCACGACGGCACGCCCGAGCGCGCTTGCCGACAGTCCAAGGAGCGCGAACACGGTGCCGAAGCCTGCGACGAATAGGGCCGTATCACGGGTGACGGCGCCGAGCGCCCGGGCTCGCCCAACTCGTCGCCGCATGACGACGGTCGGCGCGTCCCCAGGCTGCGTGCTTTCCGGCAGCGATACCCTCCCGGCGTCGTGGTGCCCCTCGGCGCGCCGGGTCACGTCGAGGCCGCCGACGATCGACAGGTAGGCGGGAACTAGGGGTAGCACGCACGGCGAGGAGAATGACGCCACGCCGCCGGCGAACGCGGCCACCAGGCTGACGCCGGTGACGCCCATCGATCAGGCCGGCACCGTGAGCCCGTAGAGCTGGTGGAGCTCGCTGGCCAAAGTGGACGCCGTGAACCCGCCGACGTGGGTGGTGAGCAGCACACCAGTGGAGCTGTAGAACGCGGTCATCGGCATCGACCCCGTGCCGCCCAGGGACTGGTAGAGGCCGTCGCCTTGGGAGCCGCCGACATCGCTCGCCACGGCGCTCACCGACGACGCGAGGTGGAACCGCTGGGCAAAAGCCTGCCCGTTGCCGGTCTCGAGAGCGTTGACCTCCACCACGTCCACCTCGCCACGCAACGTTCTCGCGTCCTGGGCGAACGCCGGGAGCTCCGAGGCGCACACCGTGCACCAGGAGGCGAAGAAGTTGACCACTACGGGCCGGCCGTGCAGGCTCGCCAGCGACACCTTGCCCGGCTCCCCGAGGCGCGGCAGCATCCATCTCTGCGCCGTCGTGTTGTAGCCGGCGCTTGAGCCGTGGTCGACGACTGCGAGCGTGATCACCCCGGCGAGGACCACGGCACCGGCGACGCCCACTGTCATGGTGCGCAGCCGGCGACGTCGGATCGTCGGTCCTCGTCCCGCCCCCCGCTTGGAACGGGCCACCCGCTGCGCCCGTGGCGTCGGTTGGCGCTGTGCGGTCGGTGGCGGCGTCCGGCGCCCGGAACCGGGACCCAACCGCGGTGGCGGTCGACGCTTGCGCTTGGCGCTCATGTCGAGGCTCGGCGTGGTTACGGTTCCGGGGCGCTCAGCGCGCCGCGGGAAGCAGGTCTCGGACTGGGCCTTGGCGGAGCACCATGGCGAGCATGGTGCCGACGACCAAGCCGAAGAGCAGGTGGGCGAGGAAGAAGGCGATCTGGGGGACGAGTCCCATCATCGGGTCGATAGGCGGGAGGATCGCCCAGCGGTTGATCACGTAGACGACAGCCCCGCCGATCACGCCGGCGGCCATCAGGGCCATCGGGCTGCGGAGGGCGGGGAAGAACCAGGCGGCGGCCGCGATGATGGCGAAGAACGCGACACCCAAGAAGGCGGCGAAGGCGAAGTGCAGGATCGTGCCCACGACCACGTGACCGGCACTCACCGGCATTGCCGCCATCACCGCGTTGCGGGCCGAGGGAGGGAGCTGGCTCATCAAGGTAGCGACGGTTCCGTTGGTGGCGTGGCCGGTCATGAGCTGGCCGATCATCTGCACTTTTGCGACCGGGACATGCATGGCGACCAGCATCGGCCCGAGCTTGGCGACCATGGCGGCGGGGATGTGGCCGGAGTGGATGGCACCGGAGAGCTGGCTCATGACCGGCGCAGGGAGCTTGATGCCCATCATGGCCATGAGGGTCGGGAACATCGCAAGCGGCGGGGTGATCGTGTAGACGAGCGAGGCCATCCCGAGATTGAGTGGGCTCGCATAGCCCATGCCCGAAGTGCCCATAACGAGGATCATCACGACGATCATGAACAGACCGCCAAGCAAGCCGGCACCAATGGCGGGCAGGGCGAGCCGTCTGCTGAGCGCCGCGGCGTCGCCGCCTGTGCTTGGGCTTGCTCCGAACCGTCTGTTGGTGCTCATCGAAACCTCGCTTCTCCCGAGCAGGCCGGGCTGGTACCGGTTCCCCTGTGGTGGGGAGGATGGGACGAGAACCCTCCCCAGGCACTCGGCATTCCATCGTTCTCAGGCTCCGCACCGGCGCTGTCGCTTTCCACATTGTCCGGGCCATCTGACGCCTGCTGGCCCGCCACCCCTTCGATGAAGCCGCTTGGACCACGAAGCAGCGAACAAGAAGGACGGAAGGATCCAGCCGCCGAGCGGGTTCCATCAGTCCTGAGCAGCACTCGCCGTCGTGGCTGTTGGCCACGGGTGGCAGGGGGGTGCCCCGGCGGATCGACGGGTGCGCACGGAGAAACGAGAAGGAGCGACGAGGGACGTGAGCAGACAACCCGCCCGGTGGCAGCGAGCGATCGACCGGCTGGGCAGCCTGGAGCGAGCGACCCGGCCGGTGGCGGACGAGAGCCGCACCGCATTGGCAAGGCGGTGGGCGGCGCTCCCCGACCACGTCCGGACCCCCTCGCAGACCTTGGGGCGGATGGCGGTGGGCTGCGAAGGCACCCACGGTGTCTTCCCGCGCTGCAACTTCACCTGCACCCCCTGCTATCACTCGGCCGATGCCAACCGGGTGCGGGTCGACGGCGCCCACACCCTCGCCGAGGTCGACCGCCAGATGGCTTATCTCGCTTCGGTGCGCGGCCCGCACGCGCATGCCCAGCTGATCGGCGGTGAGGTGAGCCTGCTCGATCCCGACGACCACGCCGAGGCGTTGGCGATCATGCGCCGGCACGGCCGCGAGCCGATGAGTTTCACCCACGGAGACATGGACTACTCCTACCTGGAACGCCTGGTGCTCGGCCCCGACGGCAGGCCACGGTTCGGGCGCCTGTCATTCGCCGGGCACTTCGACACCACCATGCGCGGTCGAAGGGGTCTGCGCCGGCCGACCTCGGAGGCCGAGCTCAACCCCTACCGCCAGGAATTCTGTGACATGTTCCGCCGACTTCGCGCCGAGCACGGCGTGAAGTTCTTCCTCGCTCACAACATGACGGTCACCCCCCGCAACGTGGACGAGATCCCCCAGGTGATCCGCGACTGCCGCTCCATGGGCTTCAACATGCTCTCCTTCCAGCCCGCCGCTTTCGTCGGTGACGAACGGCGCTGGCGGGAGGACTACCGAAGCCTCGATGCCGACACGGTGTGGGCGAAGATCGAAGAGGGCGCCGGCGCACGCCTGCCCTACCGGGTCTTCCAGACCGGCGACGAGCGTTGCAACCGCTCGGCGTTCGGCTACTACCTAGGCGAGCGGTGGTTCCCGGTGGCCGACGACGACCCCGAGGACCTCGCCGCCCGTGACGCCTTCTTCACCTACCTCGGCGGCATCCATTGGGGGGCGCCACGAGCACTGCTGGTGGCCCGCCTGGCACGTGTGCTCGCCGCCCACCCCCACCTGGCTGCCATCGCGGGCCGGTGGCTCGCCCGGCGGGTACGCCAGGCCGGCGGTGTCGTGGCCGTCGTCCGTGCCCTGCGGCGAGGCGAGCTGGTGCCGATGACCTTCGTCATGCACCGCTTCATGCACGCCGAGGACGTGAAACCGGCCTGGGAGCTGTGCCAGCGGGGCGAGACGAGCGACGACCCTCGGATCCGAGAGACCCAAGAGCGTCTTCAGGCCTGCTTCTACGCCATGGCTCATCCCGAAACCGGCGAGATCGTCCCCGCCTGCGTCCAGCACAGCGTGCTCGACCCCGCAGAGAACGCGGCACTCGTCGAGCTGCTGCCGCTCTCCCGTAGGCGGACGGTGCCGCAGCCAGCATCGGCGCCAGCGACCGCTGCTGCGGGGAAGGGCGAGCTGTGCTGATCGGGGTGATCTCGGGTTCGGGCACCGAGCGGTGGCCCGGACTCGAGCTCGAGCAGCAACGGACCGCCGAGACTGCCTACGGCCCGGTTGAACTGCTGTCGGGTCGGGTCGGCGAGGTCGACGTCGTCCACCTCTCTCGGCACGGCCCATCGCACCGGCGCCTGTCGAACCACGTCGAGCACAAGGCCAACCTGTCGGCCCTCATCGCGGCCAAGGCGGACGCGGTGATCGGCTG
>JAJZJY010000060.1 GCA_021809885.1 Actinomycetes bacterium | reverse complement strand
CATCCTCGCCGAGTGGGACCAAGCCGACTATCCCAAAGGCATCCAGGTCAGCGACGCCGAACTCGCCGCCCTGCCCGTCACCGGCCACGACTGGCATCCCGAATGGAACTACGACATTACGTCGACCGGCACCGAGAAACGCACTAAACGCAAGTAGTATCTATACAGTCACTAGGTGCCGGGCTCGACCCGGTCATCGTCGGGAAGGGCAGGGGGGCAGCGATCTTGTCGCACGTCCTTGAGTGGGTCGCTGCCAGGTCGCTGCCCGTACCGAGGCGGGCGAGCTGCGGGCGGTTGTGCAGGCTTGGAACGAGCGGAGTCTTCGCCTTTGTCGACGGCTGGGTTTTCGGGCCACGGGACACCATTCGGTGAGGGAGATTGAGTATGTGGTCCTGCGGCGTCCCCTTCGTCTGGCCGGGAAGCAGTCCTGGGACTGGCCAGGGACAGCCGCGTCCGAAGACGCAGACGCCTCATCGCCGCCAAACACCTGATCCGCGTTCTCACCCAGAGGGACTCCGGCAGTCGCCGATCGGGACGGATCGATGGGTCGGCGTTCCGCGGAGGGGACCGAACATGCGCCCGACGTGACCACCGGCCCGCCCCCGCAGCACGCCGAGAAGTGCCGTTCGGCGCTTCTGCGATCAGTCGCTTGGCCGGATTATCGAGCGTGCGTTATGCACGTCCCGAATCGGCACTTCGAGGGCGATCCGCGCCATGAGTTCACCCGGGATATCGGGACGGTGCCGCGGGCGTACCGGCTGACGGATGCCCGTCGGGATGTCATGCCGGGGTGCCCATGCGCACGACGGTTTGGTGGAGTTTGATGTTGCCGGTCGAGCGATAGAAGGGGACGTCGAAGGAGAAGACGCCTCCGTCGGCGGCGACCAGCCAGTAGCCGCCAGTGGCCGGTCGGCGGTCATGCCGACGACACCTTGGTCGAAGTGCACGGGACCGGCACGGGACCCGCCACCAGCACTGCAGCGGCAGCCTGAACGGAGCTGCCGGTCACATGTCTTCGAAACGCGAGCTCACTATCGAGGCGTGGCGGAGTAACCATTCTTCAAGGATTTCGTCTGAAAGCCATTGGCCAACAGCAGCCTGCCACTCGTCGATCAGAGCAGCCATCCTTCCAACCTCGCCTGGTGTGAGCGGATCGGTCGTCCGTTCAAGCGTCTGCTGGACCTCCGCTACGACGTCTTCATCTCTCTGCGGCTCACCGGAGAGTTCCTCCATTCTGGTGCGCAATCGGGCAATCTCATCGGGGGAACTCAACAGGTGTTCCATTGCCTTACGAGTCTAAGTCTGTGAGCGCTTGCGGTTCGCATCTTCGACGGTAGTGAACTCTGCAAGGTGGCGGCGTGGCGGCTGATCTCATGGATCATGGACCGGACAAGGAAGGCCTCTCCCAGACCGTCAAGTACCAGCTCGGCGAGCCTGTCTCTGACAGCGACGACATATTCGCGACGAGAGACGAACCTAATGCCTTGCGCCTTCATTCTCGCCCCGACGCTGCCTTCGGCGAACTTGTGCCCGGGGTCAAGATGACAGGCATTGAGCCGGCCCCCCAGGGCGAGCACGATCAGGAGCTGCATGGCGCTGAGAGAACGATCACTCAGTCCGTCGAGCAACTGGGCCAACCTATTGATCAGCTCCTCCAGGACTCCTTCTACCTCGTCTATTGGTCCCATTAGGCAAGAGTGGTGTTGATCGCCTGAATGACCTTCTCAAACCGGTCGAGTGTCGTCTGGCGGAGCGACCGTGTGGCCGTGTCTCGGTTGGCGAGCAGCCAGTTGGCCGGGTCGTTGTGGTTGAACTTCCCTACATTACGCTCTATCCGGCCGAGGATCCGGTCGTTGCCGTCTAGATCGCTGAGGGCCAGGTTAGATGACGTGGCTGCGTTGTAGAGGGTCAGGTAGTCCTCGGGGTCGAATAGGTCCTCGATGTCGGCGGTGCTCATCCCGACGATCGGTCCGAGCATGATGATCCGCTTCACCTCGAGGACCCCCTCGGCGACCAGTGCATTGAGCTTCTGCGGCGGGTGGCTGCCGCCATCGGCGACAACCGTGACGTCAAGCGCTTGGCCGAGCAGTGACACTGCGGCTGGCATCGTTCCCGCGCCGCCGGCCGGCAGCACCCGCCAGCGGAGGTCGAGGAAGGCCCTACCGGCAGCTCGGAGCACCTCCGACATGATGACGAGGTACGTGTAGTCCGAAAGACCCTCGACGACGAGGTTGTCCGGACCCACGAAGATGTTCTGGGCGATGTCGTAACCAAGCGCTCCCTGAAGCGGCGACAACGTATCCGGGTCCCGAGACATGAGCTGAGCCTTGACCTTCGACCCCTCGTCAGGCCCCATGTCCTCGACTACCCGGACACGTTCAAGGTGCGCCGGGTCGACCATGAACGGCGAGTGGGTCGTGTAGATCACCTGGTGGTCTGCGCCGAGCGTATCCTCGATGAAGTCTAGGAAGTCCCGCTGAGCGCGGGCATGAAGGGCCAGTGCCGGCTCGTCAAGCAGGACTGCGACAGACTGGCCCGCCGAGAACTCCTTGAACGCCGCGAGGAACGAGACGAACCACCGGAAGCCTGAAGATCGGACATCGAGATTGTTCGTGAAGAAGTGGCGGGTGTCCTCGACCCGGAGCTGAAGGTACCTGTCAACAACGTGCTGGCCGTCCGGCTGCTGCTGCTCGACGGCCTCGATGTCGATCCGAAGTCGAAGGTGGTCGTTCTGATGCCAATACTTCTGGACTTGGCGGCTCAGGTCAGCGGCGACTGCCTCCATCTCGCCGCTGCGCTTCTCGTAGTCGGCGTTGACCAAGTCCTCTGTCGCGAATCCGAGCTTCAGAAGCGAGAGCGCAGTCCGCTGCGGTTCAGTTAGTGATGACTCGGTCTTGGTCTTCAGTGCCTCGATCAGCGGAGCAATCGGCGTACGTCCCTCCAACTGCGAGTAATCATCGAAGTAGAAGAATGTTGGAAAGCGCGCCTCCAGGAAGCGGAAAGCGACCAGCGCCGGCGCTTCGCCGTACAACGCGTTGAGAGCGTCCAAAGCCGTCTTGGCCTTATTGGCTTCGGGAGTCAGAACCTGGGTTCCATCGGGTCCTGGCGTCGTCTTACCGGCTTGTGTCGCCAGCTCGGTCTTCAAGCCAGCGACCTTGACCGCACCGGTAGTGGTACCATGTTTTGACTCGAAGTACTTGCAAGCAGCCTCCTCGTCGAAGTCGAGAGACCAATGGAACTGGTTGCTGTAGAGGATCTGCTTCACGACAGTCCGTGACGTCAAGACGCCGGTCCCGAACTTCTGCTCGACGGCCTGCATGTCGTCGTCTTGCAGCTCGAACGTCACCGAGATCGGGTGGGCCCCCGCAAACTCGCCGGATCTCTGGTGATCCTTCTGCAGCCATCTGGGGTACTGTTGCTGATCGAACTTCCGCTCGGTCGGCGCGGGTCGTACGCAGTGGAGTGATTGAAGGAGATTGGTCTTTCCGGACTCGTTCTTTCCGACCAGGCACGTGATCGTAGGGTCGACGTCAATCTCGTCGGAGTCGAGAATGTTGCGGAACCGCTCTACATGAAATGACTTGAGTCTCATCCGTACCTATCCTATGGGTCCGTCCCAAGCTCGGGGACCTTCCAAACGCTACCCCCGGGGTGTGACGGTCTCGCTGGACGTTCACCAGCACCCTAACGCCATGTTCCGCTACTAGCGGCGATGGCGTGAGACGTGAGCTGTGGCGGGGGTGTGCATGGCGTCGGACCTGGCTTTATCCGGCTGCACTCCCGCTGTGTGAATAGTGGCTCATCTGCTGGCTCGACCCAGATGTCACCCAGACGGCGTGTGCGGCGATCTCATAAGCCGCTTCTACCACAGCTACTGGTAGCGACGGGCCGCCGGTCATCGGTCCCACCGGCCGCCAGGCGGGACCTGCCCCATACTGTCCGCCCCGGATGTGCCGGCCAGGGTCCCGTACCGCCGGCTCTGGGGCAGGGGTGTGACCACCCTGTGGCACGCAGAACAGCGGGCTGGACAGGTGGGGCAAGGCACGCCGAACCGGCGTTCGGGGCGGGTATCGGCCGTTGGGGACTCAACCCAGCATGCCAACGGCAGCTGCAGGAAGGGAGCCTGCCCTTCCGACGTACACGCCCATGCCGTGCCACCGGTCGAACGTCGGACACGGCAAGACGGGTGCCGTCGCCGATCAGTACCCTCCCCGTCTGTGACCGCGCGCATCCTGCGCCACGCCGACCGGGTGCCCACTCCCTGGCTCAACGGTGGCGGCCTCACCCGGGAGGTGGCCCGCTCGCAAGCCGGCGACGCCTGCGCCCCCGGGGACGGTAGCGGCCGCCCCGGGCCGGGCCTCAACTGGCGGGTGAGCGTAGCCGACGTCGACCGGCCGGGACCGTTCTCGAGCCTGCCCGGCGTGGACCGTGTCATCGTCCTGGTCGACGGGAGCGGCTTGGTCCTGTCGGTCGACGGGCGGGAGCAGGTCCTCGAGCGGCTGGTGCCGTTCGCCTTCTCCGGCGATGCGGTCACGACCTGCGGGTTGCGGGCCGGACCGAGCCGGGACCTCAACGTGATGACGGCGCGAGGACGGGTATCGGCGACCGTCGAGATCCTGGCGGTCGCCGGCCGACGAGACATGAGCGCCGACGACGGCGAAGAGCTCCTCGTCGTTGCGGCGACCGACGGCCTCGTGGCCTCGGAGCCGCCCGCAGCTGCCCTTGCCCGACTCGACGCTCTCGCCGGCCCGGGCGTCGCGGTGGAAGGCGAGGGCACGGTGTTCGTCGTACGCCTCCGGGCCCTCCGGTAGGCGAAGGTGACTCGGCCTTCTCCGCACGGGAAGCGTTGACTGAAGGCAGGCCACCCGGATGCAACGTTGGCCGTCCCACTCTCGAAGGAAGGGCGCCGCGCCAGCTGGGATGCTGCCGGTCGGTCTCCGGCTGGCTGCAGGGTCTGCTCGGTCGGATCATTCCGGCGCCGGTCCGGCTGTAGAAGATGGCCCCACCTTTGGCCCCACTACCCGGCTTCCGGGCCCGGTCAGCCCGCTGACCTAGACCTCTGACCAGCACCTTTGGAGTGGAGACGATGGGATTCGAACCCACGACCCCCTGCTTGCAAAGCAGGTGCTCTACCAGCTGAGCTACGTCCCCGCGTCCCCCTCCGCACGTCCCTGCCGAAGCCAGGTAAGAATCCCAGTCGGCGAGGCGGTCGGGAGATGGCCGTCGTCCGGGTGGTGGTCCATGCTAGTCGCCTGCGCTCGCCATGCCCCATTACCTGGAGGTCGACGCGGCCGAAGAGCTCGCCTCCCTGCCGAAGGTGGGGAGCAACTCTCGCAGGCGTACCCGGCTGCCGGTTCGGAGAACGGCGGTGCGGTAGACCCGGGCCGCCGCCAACGCCACGAGGGCAGTGCATCCGAGGCTGACCAGCACGGAGAGGAGGAACTGCCACCAGGTGACGGCGCCCAAGCCGACGAGTGTCGGCATGGCGAAGGGAGCGGTGGGCGGCAGGTAGGCGAGGACCTTGACGAGGAGGGAGGCGTTCCCGGAGCTGACGCCGGTGAGCGAGACGACATAGCCCAGGATGAGGGGCGCGCTGAGCGGCAACGCCAGGCTCTGGACCTGGTCCTGGCGCTCCGCCAACGAACCGGCGGCGGCGTACAGCCAGCTGTAGAAGGCATAGCCGAGGATCAGCCAGACGAGGATGGCCGCCACCACCTCGGGCGACGCGCCCTGGACCACGCTGGAGCCGACCGCTTCGGCTACCAGCAGGGCGAACGCGACGAGGGCGACGGCCTGGAGGATGGCGACGACCCCGATGCCGAGCAGCTTGCCGGCGAGCAGTTGGAGGGGGCGCACGGTGGCGAGCAGCACCTCGACCACCCGGCTGGCCTTCTCCTCCATCACGCCCATGAGGGTCCAGGTCAGGTACTGGGTCAGGACGACGAAGATGAGGATCACACCGACCAGCGCCGTCGTCTCCGCCGTGCTGCGTGCCTTCCGGCCCGGGTGCAGGCTCTCCACACCCACAGGTCTCGCCCTCGCCACGATGGCTGCCTGCGCCGGCGTCAGACCCGCCCGGGCGAACGCCCGGTGGGCTCCCATGTTCGAGGCAAGCGTCAGGGCGAAGCGCGCTGTGGGAGACGTGCCGGTGGGAGGCACCGGCTTGGGCACGAGGATCCGCCCCGCCGCGTCGACCACCACGTCGAGCCGACCGGCGACGAGGGCCGCACGCGCCGCCTTCCAGTCTGGCGCCGGTACCACAACCGCCGACAACCCCACAGACGTCGCCAGCTCGTGCAGTCCGGCGTCGAACGCGGCCGAACCCCCGACCACCCCCACCCTTTGGGTCTCGGATGACCCGTTGCCGAGCGTCGGGATGACGACGACAGCCGCCACCACGAGGAAGAGGATGATCGTGACGACTCGGAACACCCGTCCCCGCACTCGCTCACGGATCTCACGCCCGGCAACGAGTCCGGTGTCGCCGAGGAGGTTGGCGTCGCGCAGGCGGGCGGCAACGGCACCCCGGGGACGCGACGAGCCCCGGCCCCGACGACGCCGGCGGGTGCGGACGGCGGCGAAGGCCGCCAGGGCGGCGATGACGATCGGCAGCGCCTTCATCGGCCCACCGCCTCCCGGAACACTTCTGACAGGCGCCGGCGCTCGAAGACGAACTGGGTCACGTGCCCGGCGGCCCGCGCCGCGTCGAGCACGGCGTCGCTGTCGATGGCGTCGTCGAGGACCAGGCGCACCTCCCCTCCGCCCACCTTCGACAGCGCCGCTCCGGGGATGGAGCGGGCCCACCCCCCGTCGCGGTCCCCTTCCACCCGGACGCTCAGCCGCCGCGCGCCGCCCGTCGCCAGCTCGTCCACGGTCCCGTCCACCACCAGCCTGCCGTGGTCGATGATGGCCACCGACTCACAGAGGTCCTCGACCAGGTCGAGCTGATGGCTGGAGAACAGCACGCAACGCCCCGACCGTGCCTGCTCGACGAGGACCCGGCCGATGGCGTCGATGCCGGTCGGGTCCAGGCCGGCGAGCGGCTCGTCGAGCACGAGCACCTCCGGGTCGTGCACCAGGGCGGCCGCCAACTGGACGCGCTGCTGGTTGCCGTGCGACAGCGACTCCACCTTGCTGCGCGCCCGGTCTGCGACCTCCAGCCGCTCCAGCCACCGCCCGGTCGCCGTCGCTGCCGTGCCGGCATCCATCCCGTGCAGCCGCCCGAGGTACTCGATCTCCTCGGCGACCAGCATGTTGGGGTACAGGCCTCGCTCCTCCGGCATGTACCCAAACCTGCGTCGCTGCGCCGGCCCGACAGGCGTCCCACCCCATCGCACCGATCCAGCGTCGAGGTCGGTGAGGCCGAAGATGGCGCGCATCGTCGTCGTCTTGCCTGCGCCGTTGGGCCCGAGGAAACCGACGACCTGTCCCGAGGGGACCGTGAAGGTCAGGCCGTCGAGAGCCGTGACCGGGCCGAAGCGCCGCGTCAGGCCGTCGACCTCCAGCGCTTCCCCCACCGCCGGAGCCTACGCCGCCGGTGGCTCTGCTATCGTGCCCGGACGGAGCGTCATCGCACTCTCCCGTCGCCCGAGAGGGAAGTCCGGTCCAATCCCGGCACTGGCCCGCAACCGTAGGTGGCACCGACCCCGGTCGGTGCCACGAGTCGGAGCACTCGACGGCGCCGATACCACCCTGTCACCGTCGAGGAACACGGGAGTCGGGGATCCGAATCCGCGGTCAGCTTCTGTCCCTCTCGGATCTCCAGTCTCCGGAGAGGGTCCAAGTGCCGTTCATGTCCCGTCTGACCGCCGCCCGGGTGTCGCTGGCCGCCCTCATCGCAGCCACCTGCCCCGCAACCACAGCCGCCGCAAGCGCAGCCACCAGTCCTGCGGCAACCGCCGGCCCCGCCGCCGTGGCCCATCCGAGCGTGCTGCACTCGGCCCCCGGCCCCGTCCCTGTGGACGCCAGGCTGGCCGCCGGCTGGCTCGCCCGCCACTTCCAACCCGACGGCAACCTCCCCGCCTCCGCCGGCGAGCCGGGCATCGACTACCTGCCCCTCGGCATCGTCGCCCTCGCAGCGGCCCGGACCGGCTCGGCGCAGATCCGCGCCGGGATCCGCTTCCTCGAGTCGCACTTCGAGTCCTACGCCCGGGTCCCGGCGAGCAGGACCAGCACCGTCGACTCCCCTGGCCGCCTGGCCGAGGTGATCCTCGCTGCGGTCGCCGCCAAGGCCGATCCCCGTACCTTCGGCGGCAGGGCTCCTGCGAACGACCTCGTTGCCCGGCTGCTCGCCACCCAGGCGCACAGCGGGCCCAATGCGGGGCTCTTCGGCTCACCGGCGGCGCCGACGTACTCCACCGCCTACACCCAGGGCCTGTCGCTGCTCGCCCTTGCCGCCGCTGGCGAGCCCAACCGCCTCGGCGCCGGCTGGCTGCTCCGCCAGCAGTGCTACGGCGGTGGTTGGGAGTCCTACCGGTCCTCCCCCATTCCATGCGTAGCACCGGACCCGGCGAAGTTCCAGGGCCCCGACACGAACTCGACCGCCCTCGCCGTCGAAGGGCTGGCCGCCACGGGGATGTCGCCCCGGCACAATCCCCTGCCCTTCTTCCGTCGCGCCCAGTACCCGAGCGGCGGGTTCGGCTACTACGGCACTGACTCCGCCGGCCAGCCCGCCGACCCGGACTCGACGGCGGTCGTCGCCCAGGCACTCCTGACGCTGCGCCGCCTCGCGGTCACCCGCCGCAACGGCCACAACGCGCTGGCCGGGCTGGCCGCCTTCCAGTTCCGCTGCGGGGCGCCGTCCTTCGCCCGTGGCGCTTACCGGTACCCGGGCGCAGCCGGCCCCAACCTGTACGCCACCATCCAGGCCATCCCCGCCGCGGCGCAGGTGCCCTACCCGGTGAGGCCGGGCCCGGCATTCTCCAAGCTCCCGGTGGAGCACTGCTAGCTGGTCCGTTGACCGGATCACCCCGGCGCCTGGCCCCGCTGCTCGCCTTCGTCACCGCAGGCTTGCTGCTCGCCGTAGGAGCCCGGCCGGCATCGGCTGCGCCCTCACCCGGCGGCGCCGGCCTCACCCCCGTGGCGGACTGCACCACGACCGCCGGGGTGCTCGTGGCGGTTGACTTCGGCCACTGGGGCGGCCCGATCGTGAGAGGCTGCTCCGAGCAGCCCGCCGACGCCATGGCTGCCATGCACGCGGCGGGGTTCCTCACCGCTGGGGACGAGGCCAACGGCAGCGCCTTCGTGTGCCGGATCGGGCTTGCCAGCAAGGGGTCGTCCAGCGAGCGGCCGACCCCCTCCTCCGACCCCTGCGTCACCACCCCGCCGGCGACAGCCTACTGGTCGTTCTGGTACGCCGACGCCGGCCAGTCGACGTGGGCCTACAGCCCGACCGGCGCTGCCACGTTCAGGCCGGCCGCCGGAAGCGTCGAGGCGTGGGAGTTTGGGGCGGGCCGCCCGCCGGCGGTCCCGCCGGCCCGACTGCGCAGCCACCGACCAGCGGCCGGTACCGCCCCGACCACCACCGCCCCGACCACCACCGCCCCGACCACCACCGCCCCGACCACCACAACCACGGTCAGCACCGCCCCGACCACGACAACCACGGTCAGCACCGCCCCGACCACCACGGCCACCACCACCCCGGACCCGACCAGCTCGGGCCGCCACCGGTCCGCCGGCACCCCTACGGCCGGCAGCCCCAGCACCACGGCTCCGACCGCACGACGGGGCGCGTCCGGGGGAGCCGAGGCGGGAGCGAAGCAGGCGCACCTCCGGTCCGCAGCGGCGACCACCACCACCACGACCACGACCCACATCGTGGACGCCGCCGCCGGCACCGGCCCACGAACCGGCGGGAACCGGGGCTCGCCGGCGGGGCTCATCGCCGGCGCCGCTGCCGTCGCCGTGCTCGCCGCCGGCGCTGGGGTGGTGGCCCGGCGTCGGAGGCGGACAGCGTGAGCGGGATGAGCCGGTGGGCCGGGCGCGTGCCGCGGGATCTCCATCCGGTGGCGTGGTGGGTTTGGGCGCTCGGTCTCGCCGTCGCCATCACCCGGACGACCAACCCGATCCTCGTGGCCCTGGCCGTCTCCGTGCTCGGAGTGGTCGTGGCGAGCCGGCGGGGGGACGCTCCGTGGGCTCGGGGACTGAGGTACTACCTCGTCATGGGCGCTGTCGTGATCACCGTGCGGGTCGTGCTGCGGTCCGTCTTCGGCGGGGACGTCACCGCCGGCCAGGCGGTGTTGTTCCGCCTGCCCCGGGTTCCGCTGCCGTCCTGGGCGGCGGGGGTGCAGGTCGGCGGGCCGGTCACTGCCCAGGAGATGCTTGCCGCCGTCTACGGCGGCCTCGTGCTCGCTGGGCTGATCGCATGTGTCGGCGCGGCCAACACGCTCGCCAACCCCCGGCGGGTGCTGCGGGTGCTCCCCCGGGCGTTGTACGAGGTCGGGGTGGCCGTCGTGGTGGCGGTGAGCGTCGCTCCCCTGCTGGTGGAGGCGGTGCAGCGGACCCGGCGTGCGCAGCGCCTGCGGGGCAGCCCCGCCCGGGGGCTGCACGGCCTGCGGGCCGTGGCCGTCCCGGTCCTCGAAGACGCTCTCGAGCGCTCCATCCACCTGGCCGCCGCCATGGACTCACGGGGATACGGACGCCGCGGCGAGGCGCCGGCCCGGGTCCGCCGGCTCGGCGCGGCCGGTCTTCTCGGCGGCATGATCGGGATCTCGGTCGGCGCCTACGGGCTGCTGGCTGCTGCCGGACCGGGATGGGTGGAGGTCGTGACGCTCACCGCGGGCATCGCCGCCTGCGTGGCCGGCTTGGCACTCGGCGGCCGGCGGGTGCGCCGCACGGCCTACCGGCCCGACGCCTGGCGGTGGCCGGAGTGGGCGGTGTGCGTCGCAGGCCTGGTACCCGCCGCTGTCCTGGCCGCCGGCGTGGGAGCAGGCGCCACCGGTTTCAATCCGCCGACCGACCCGCCGGCTTGGCCGTCGGTGCCGCTGATCCCGGCCGTCGCCGTCGTGGTCGCCGCCTTCGCTGCTGTCGCCGCCCCGCCACCCCTGCGTGCCGTAGCCGCCGGACCCGGGGGTAAGCACCGGGCACGACCCCCCGCACCCGCCGCCCCCGCCATGCCCGCCGCACCCGCCCCGTCGCTGTCCCAGGTGGCGCCGCCGTGATCCTCTTCGAGCATGTGAGCGTCACCTACGCCGGCGCCGGCGCGCCCGTCCTCCGCGATGTCTGCCTCGACCTGCCCGAGGGGGAGCTCGTGCTGGTCGTCGGGCGGACCGGCGCCGGCAAGTCCACGCTGCTGCAGGCGATCAACGGCCTGGTCCCGCATTTCACAGGGGGCACCCTCGCCGGCCGGGTCGTCGTCGCCGGGCGGGACACCCGCACCCACCCGCCGCGGGAGCTGGCCGACGTCGTCGGCGTGGTCGGCCAGGACCCTCGGGCGGGCTTCGTCACCGACACGGTGGAGGAGGAGCTCGCCTACGGCATGGAGCAGCTGGGCGTGCCGGCCGCCACGATGCGCAAGCGGGTCGAGGAGACCCTCGACGTCCTCGGGATAGCGCCGCTGCGGGAGCGGTCGCTCGACACCCTCTCGGGCGGGGAGCAGCAGCGGGTCGCCATCGGGTCGGTCCTCGCCGCCCACCCGTCCGTGCTCGTCCTCGACGAGCCGACCTCGGCCCTGGACCCCCCGGCGGCAGAGGAGGTGCTGGCGGTGGTGACGCGGTTGGTGCACGACCTCGGCATGACCGTGGTGCTCGCCGAACACCGCCTCGAGCGCGTCGTCCAGTACGCCGACCGTGTGGTGGAGGTGCTGGGCGGGGGCCCGGTGCGCTGCGGGCCGCCGGCGGAGGTGCTGGCGGCGTCGGGGGTGGCCCCGCCGGTCGTCGAACTGGGGCGGCTCGCCGGGTGGGA
>JAJZJY010000059.1 GCA_021809885.1 Actinomycetes bacterium | reverse complement strand
GTGGGCGCTCACGCTCACGAGGTCGGCCGCCGCAGCCGCCTGCACCACGTCGAGCCAGGGCATCGCCTGCACCGCGTCGGTGTGCAGCACGGCGGAGGGCGCCGAGCGGCGGGTGATGCTCGCGACCTCTTCGAGCGGCTGGATGGTGCCGACCTCGTTGTTGACGAGCATCACCGACACCACGCTCACGGTCGGATCGAGGGCGGCGGCGAAGGCGTCGAGGTCGACCACCCCGTCACGGCGCACCGGCACCTTCCGGACGGCGACGCCGGCCGACTCGGCGGCGCGCAGCACGGCCGGATGCTCGATCGCCGTGGTGACGACGGGCCCGGGGTCGCGACCCCCCGCCCGGTGGTGGCGCAGGACGCCGTGCACGGCGAGGAAGTCGGCCTCCGTCCCGCCGCCGGTGAAGACCACCTCTCCCGGCCGGCCGCCCAGGGCACCGGCGACGGCCTCGCGCGCGGCCTCCACCGCCCGGCGGGCCTCCCGGGCGACCTGATGGCTCCCCGACGGGTTGCCGAACACCCCGGTCAACCAAGGCAGCATGGCCTGCGTGGCCTGCTCGCGCAGGGGCGCTGAGGCGGCGTGGTCGAGATACGCCCGCACCCCACGAGGGTACCGGAGCGGGCCCGAGGGCGATCTGCCCTGGAGCCGGCCGGCCGCCGGATGGTGCCGGTCACTGCCCGTGCGCGCCATTGCTACCGGTGGAGCGCTACCGTTCGCGTGTGCCCCTGCAGTCCACCGAGCCAGCCGCCCCGGCTCCTCCGGGCTCTTCGGCCCGCCGATGAGCCAGCTGCGGCTGGACCCGCTCACCGGCCGCTGGGTCGTCATCGCCCACGAGCGCCTCACCCGACCCTCGGCGTTCCAGACCCGCCGGTTGCCCGTGGAGGACGATCCCGATCGCCCCTGCCCGTTCTGCCCGGGAAGCGAGGACCTCGACCCAGCGGCGCTCGAGTCGGTCGGCCCGGACGGGGAGTGGCAGGTACGGATCGTGCCCAACCGCTACCCCGCGTTCAGCGGGTCGGACCCGATGGTCGTGACCCATCTCGGTCCGGTGTTCACCGAGGCGCCGGCGAGCGGCATCCACGAGGTGTTCGTGCTGACGCCCGAGCACGAGGCGACGTGGGCCGACCTCTCGGACCAGCAGGCGAGCCTGGTCATGCACGCCCTTCGGGACCGGATGGCGGAGCACTCCAACGTGCCGGGCCTGCGCTACAGCCAGGCTGTCGTCAACCGGGGCCGGGAGGCCGGCGCCTCCATCGAGCACCCGCACGGCCAGCTGCTGTCGATGCCGTTCGTGCCCGGCGAGACGGCCAACGAGATGGCAGGCTTCGCGCGCTTCCAGGGCAACTGCCTGCTGTGCGCCGTGGCCGAGGCGGAGGAGGACGTCCGGCACCGCCTCGTGTACGCCGACGAGTCCGTCGTGGTGCTCAGCCCCTTCTGGAGCGGGAGCGCCTACGAGATGCTCGTGATCCCTCGCCACCACACCCCGCACCTGTACCGGGCCACCGGGGACGACCTCGCCGCCGTCGGACGGTCGGTGCGGCTCGCGCTCGGTGCGCTTCGCTCCCGGCTGGGCGACGTGGCATACAACCTGATGTTCCATTCGGCGCCGTACCGGGTGACCGGCGACCACCACTGGCACATCCACGTCGTGCCCCAGGTCACCACGCGGGGCGGCTTCGAGCTCGGCTCCGGCGTCCTCATCAACGTGGTGCCCCCCGAGCTGGCCGCCGACGAGTTGCGCGCCGAGGTCGTCGCCGCTCCCGCCTGACGCCGGCCACTGGCTGCGCCTCTCAGTGATGGTGGCGGTGGTGGAGCAGAAAGCCCCGATCCTCCAGCGTGTCACGGTCGCTGGTGGGAGCCGGAGGCACCGAGGTGGGGGCCGACCCGTGAGCCCCGGAGCCCCGGAGCCCCGGAGCCCCGGAGCCCCGGAGCGTCGACGCCAGCGCAGCGCGGGCACCGGGCGTAGCGTTCGACGCTCATGAGCACCGAGGGCCTCGTAGTGGCTGAGGCGGTGTTCCGCCCGGTGCGGCGGGGCAACGCCTTCGAGGAGACCGTGGAGCGGCTGTTGCAGGCCATCACCCTCGGGGTGGTCACCGACGGGCGGCTACCCCCTGAGCGGGAGCTCGCCGCCCGCCTGCAGGTGAGCCGGGTCACGGTGAGGGAGGCGATCCGGGCCCTCCAGCAGGCTGGTTGGGTCTCCTCCAGGCCTGGGCGGGGAGGCGGGACCTTTCTCACGGCACCGCCGGCGACGGCGTGGCCACTCGGTGCCGGAAGCCGCCCGGCTCGCCCGCCGGTCGCCGACACCCTCGCCTTCCGAGCGGTGCTCGAGCCGGGGGCGGCAGAGCTGGCGGCATCCTCCCCGCCCGCCACCGTCGCCCGCCTCCGGGCACTGCTCGACGACTGCGAGCGTGCCGGCCCGGGCTCCTACCGACGGGCGGACTCGCGCCTGCACCTGGCGATCGCCGAGGCGGCGGGAAGCCCTTCGCTGCTGGCCGCCGTGGCGGATGTGCGCAGCCGGATCAACGAGCTGCTCGACGCCATCCCCCTGCTCGCCGCCAACCTGGCCCACGCCAACCGCCAGCACCGGGCAGTGATCACCGCCGTCCTCGCCGGCGACCCGGCCCGCGCCCGGGTCGCGATGGCCGACCACCTCGAGGGAACGGCAGCGCTGCTGCGAGGCTTCCTGGGCGAGGCCGAACCTTGACAGCGCCGGCCCGGAGCCCCATGATGCTGCCAAAGGTCTGGTAGCGATCCAATACGGGGAGGTGGACAGTGGTCGAGGACACGAGCCCCTGGGGGCGGCTGCGCTCCCAGGTCGCCGCCGGCGAGATCGACACGGTGGTGATCGCCTTCACCGACATGCAGGGGCGCCTGCAGGGCAAGCGCTGTCACGCCGGCTGGTTCCTCGACGAGGTGGCCGGCCACGGCACCGAGGGGTGCAACTACCTGCTGGCGGTCGACGTGGAGATGGCCACCGTGGACGGCTACGAGATGGCGAGCTGGGAGCGCGGCTACGGGGACTTCGTGCTGCGGCCCGATCCGGCAACGCTCCGGCTCCTGCCCTGGCATCCCGGCTCGGCTCTCGTCCTCGCCGACCTCGAGTGGCTCGACGGCAGCCCGGTGGCGGCATCACCCCGCCAGATCCTGCGCCGCCAGCTCGACCGGCTCGCCGAGCGGGGATGGACGGCGATGGTCGGAACCGAGCTGGAGCTGCTGGTCTTCAAAGACACCTACGAGGACGCCTGGGACCGCGGCTACCGGGGGCTCACCCCCGCCAACCGCTACAACGTCGACTACTCGCTGCTCGGCACCGGGCGCATCGAGCCGCTCCTGCGGCGGATCCGCAACGAGATGACCGGCGCAGGGATGGTGGTCGAGTCGGCCAAGGGCGAGTGCAACCTCGGCCAGCACGAGATCGCCTTCCGCTACACCGACGCCCTCACCACCGCCGACAACCACAGCGTCTACAAGACCGGGGCCAAGGAGATCGCCGCGCAGGAGGGGGTGGCGATCAGCTTCATGGCCAAGTTCGACGAGCGCGAGGGCAACTCCTGCCACGTGCACCTGTCGCTCCGGGACGAGTCAGGCCGGCCGGTGTTCGCTGGCGACGACGGTGGCCCTTCCCCGGAATTCGAGTGCTTCCTCGCCGGCCAGCTGGAGGCCATGGCCGAGCTCACCTTGCTGCTCGCCCCCAACATCAACTCCTACAAGCGCTTCGCCGCGGGCTCCTTCGCCCCCACCTCGATCGCCTGGGGCCACGACAACCGCACCTGCGCCCTGCGGGTCGTGGGGCGGGGTGCGTCGCTGCGCTTCGAGCACCGGGTTCCGGGGGGCGACGTCAACCCCTACCTGGCGATCGCGGCGATCGTCGCCGCCGGCCTCGACGGCATCGAGCGGGACCTGCCCCTGCCGCCGCCCACCGCCGGCAACGCCTACGCCAGCGACGCCCGGCGGGTGCCGGCCACGCTGCGCGACGCCGCCGAGCTGTTCGGTCGCAGCGACCTGGCCCGGAAGGCGTTCGGCGACGAGGTGGTCGACCACTACCTCAACATGGCCCGGGTCGAGCAGGCTGCCTTCGAGGCTGCGGTCACCGACTGGGAGCGCAAGAGAGGGTTCGAGCGGCTGTGACAGTCCTCGTCGACCCTTCCAATGCCGAGGTGATCGGCAGCGTCGCCGACGCCGGCGAGGAGGAGACGGCGGCCGCGATCGGCCGGGCGGCGGCCGCCTGGCCGGCGTGGGCAGCGGTCGCACCGGCGGACCGGGCCCGCCTGCTGCGCCGCTTCGCCGAGACCGTCGACGCCCACCTGGAGGAGCTGGCCGGCATCGAGGTCCGCAACGCCGGCCACACAATCGGCAACGCCCGATGGGAGGCGGGCAACGTCCGCGACGTCCTGCACTACTACTCGGCCACCCCCGAGCGCCTCGCCGGCCGCCAGATCCCGGTGCCCGGCGGCGTCGATATCACCTTCCACGAACCGCTCGGGGTGGTGGGGGTGATCGTCCCGTGGAACTTCCCGCTGCCGATCGCCGGCTGGGGTCTCGCCCCAGCCCTCGCCGCCGGCAACACCGTCGTCCTGAAGCCGGCGGCGTGGACCCCGCTGTCGGCTCTCCGCCTGGGCGAGCTCGCACTCGAAGCCGGACTTCCCCGAGGGGTCATCGAGGCGGTGGCGGGCGCCGGCCCGGTGGCCGGGTGGCGGCTCGTGACCGACCATCGGGTCGCCAAGGTGTGCTTCACCGGCTCGGCGGAGGTGGGCAAGAAGGTGATGGCCGGCTGCGCCGAGCAGGTCAAGCGGGTGACCCTCGAGCTGGGCGGGAAGTCCGCCAACGTGGTTTTTTCCGACGCCGACTTGGAGCGGGCGGCCGCTGCAGCGCCGATGGCGGTGTTCGACAACGCCGGCCAGGACTGCTGCGCCCGGTCACGCCTGTTGGTGCACAAGCCGGTCCTCGAGCGGTTCATGGCCCTGCTGGAGCGGGCGGTCACCTCCGTGGTGGTGGGCGACCCCCGCGACGAGGCCACCCAGATGGGCCCGCTGATCACCGAGGCCCACCGCCGGCGGGTGGAGGGATACCTGGGTGACGGCACGCCCGTCGCCTTCCGGGGGCAGGCGCCGGAGGGCCCCGGGTGGTGGATGGCGCCCACGGTCCTCGGCCCGGTAGCCCCCTCCGACCGGGTCGCCCAAGAGGAGATCTTCGGGCCGGTCGTGGCGGTGATCCCCTTCGACGACGAGGCCGACGCCGTAGCGATAGCCAACGGCAGCCGCTTCGGGCTGTCGGGGTCCATCTGGACCGAGAACGTGGGCAGGGCGCTGCGCGTCGCCCGCGGCATCGAGGCAGGCAACCTGTCGGTCAACTCCCACTCCTCCGTCCGCTACTGGACGCCTTTTGGCGGGTTCAAGCAGTCGGGCCTCGGCCGGGAGCTCGGCCCCGACGCCCCCGAGGCTTTCACCGAGACCAAGAACGTGTTCATATCGACGGAAGGAACCAGGTGAGCGGACGGTTGGAAGGCAAGGTCGCTGTGATCACCGGAGCGGCCAGCGGGATAGGCGCTGCGTCCGCCAGGCGCTTCGCCGCCGAGGGGGCCAGGGTGGTCGTAGCCGACCTGGCCGGCGCCGCAGGCAAGGCGGTCGCCGGCGAGGTCGACGGCAGCTTCGTGGAAGTGGACGTCACCGACCCCGCCGGCGTCGAGGCCATGTACGCACATGCCGTCTCCAGCTTCGGGCGCCTCGACGTGTGCTTCAACAACGCCGGCATCTCGCCGCCCGAGGACGACTCGATCCTCACCACCGATCTCGACGCCTGGCGGCGGGTGCAGGAGGTCAACCTCACCTCCGTCTACCTGTGCTGCAAGGCCGCCCTCCCCCACCTCGTCGAGGCCGGCGGCGGTTCGATCATCAACACCGCCTCGTTCGTCGCCTTGATGGGTGCGGCGACCAGCCAGATCTCCTACACAGCCTCCAAGGGCGGGGTGCTCGCCCTGTCCCGGGAGCTGGGTGTGCAGTTCGCCCGCCAGGGCGTGAGGGTCAACGCCATCTGCCCCGGCCCCGTGAGCACCCCGCTGCTGCAGGAGCTCTTCGCCAAGGACCCCGAGCGGGCAGCCCGCCGCCTGGTGCACATACCCATGGGCCGCTTCGGCCGCCCGGAGGAGATCGCGGCCGCCGCCTGCTTCCTGGCCTCCGACGACGCGTCGTTCGTCACCGCCTCGAGCTTCGTGGTCGACGGCGGCATCCACGCCGCTTACGTGACACCGCTCTAGCACCACCGCAATCCCGAACACCGCCATCACCACCAGGAACACCAAATAGGGGGGAACCAGAAATGACCGCGCAAGAACCGGGCCGGCTGTCGGCCTCCGGGTCCGAGTCCGCCGATTCCGCCGCCCTGCATGCCCTCGGCTACGCGCAGGAGCTGCGCCGGCGGATGGGGGGCTTCTCCAACTTCGCCGTGTCGTTCACCATCATCTCCATCCTCTCGGGCTGCCTCACGCTGTACGGCTACGGCATGAACACCGGCGGGCCAGTGGTGATGGTCTGGGGCTGGATCCTCGTCGGTGTGATGACCACCGTCGTCGGCCTCGGCATGGCCGAGGTCTGCTCGAGCTACCCGACCGCCGGCGGCCTGTACTACTGGGCGGCCAAGCTCGCCCCGGGGCGGAGCGGCCCGGCGTGGAGCTGGTTCACCGGATGGTTCAACCTCCTCGGGCAGGTGGCGATCACCGCCGGGATCGACTTCGGCTTCGCCGAGTTCTTCAACGCCTTCCTCGACCTCACCGCTGGCTGGACGGCCACCCCGGCCCACACGGTGTTGATCTACGCCTGCGTGCTGGTCGCCCACGGGCTGCTCAACAGCTTCGGGGTGAGGGTGGTCGCCTTCCTCTCCGACGTCAGCGTGTGGTGGCACCTGGGCGGCGTGGCGGTCATCGTGATCTGCCTGACCGCCATCCCCGCCCACCACAGCTCCTTCGGCTTCGTGTTCGGCCACTTCGTCAACAACACCGGGTTCAAGAGCGGCTTCTACGTGTTCATGATCGGCCTCCTCATGGCGCAGTACACCTTCACCGGCTACGACGCCTCCGCCCACCTCTCCGAGGAGACCCACAACGCCTCGGTCGCCGGCCCGAGGGGGATCGTCTCGTCGATCCTCGTCTCGCTCGCGGCGGGCTGGGTGCTGATCCTCGGGATCACCTTCGCCATCGGCCGCAACTACCAGGGTGCACTCACCTCCGCCACCGGGGTGCCGCCGGTGCAGATATTCATCGACGCCATCGGCCGCCACGGCGGGGAGCTGCTGCTCGTGGTCGCCTTCGTCGCCCAGTTCTACTGCGGCATGGCGTCGGTGACAGCGAACTCCCGGATGATCTACGCCTTCTCCCGGGACGGTGCGGTGCCCGGCTCCGCCTTCTGGCACCGCATCAACCCGCGCACCCGGACGCCCACCAACTCGATCTGGTTCGCCGTGGTGTTCGCCTTCCTGCTCGGCGTCCCCTACCTCTGGAGCGCCACCGCCTACGGGGCTATCACCTCCATCGCCACCATCGGCCTCTACATCGCCTACGTGATACCCACCCTGCTGCGACGCCTCGCCGGCGACCGCTTCCAGGGCGGCCCCTGGACGCTCGGGCGCTGGAGCGCCCTGGTCGGCTGGCTCGGCGTCGCATGGGTGGTGGTCATCTGCGTGCTGTTCATGCTCCCCGAGGTGTCCCCGGTCACCGCCAAGACCTTCAACTACGCCCCCATCGCGGTGGCGGTGGTGCTGGTCGTCGCCGGCGGGTGGTGGGCAGCCTCGGCGAGGAAGTGGTTCACCGGTCCCAGGGTGCAGGGCACCCCCGAGGAGCTCGCCGAGATCGAACGCCAGCTGACGATCTGATCTCTCGGCCACCGCCTGGCGACCGAGGGGCGACAGCGGCCTACTCGGCCACGCGGCTGGGCACCCGGTCCTCGATGCGCGCGACCCTACGCTCCGGCTCCCCGAGGCGGGACGGCCACCAGTTCCAACGGCCGAGCAGCGCGACGGTGGACGGCACCAGGATGGTGCGGACCAAGAACGTGTCCATGAGGATCCCGATCGCGAGCCCGAAGCCGATGTCCTGGATCTGGCCGCCCGATGGCCCGCTGCCCCCGGAGAAGGCCAGCACGGCAAAGGTCCCAGCCAGGACCAGGCCCGCCGATGTGACCGTGGGGCCGGTGACCCCGACAGCTCGCTGGACCGCCTGGCGCAGCGGGAGCTGGCGCGCCTCCTCGCGTATGCGGGTCATCACGAGGATGTTGTAATCCTCGCCGAGGGCGAGGAGGAAGACGAACATGAGGAAGGGCAGCAGGAACGTCAGGCCGCCGTTGCCTGCGATGTCGACGAACACAAGGACGGCGACACCGAGCGCCGCCAGGTAGGAGATCACCACACTGGCAATGAGGTACAGGGGGGCTATCAGGCTGCGCAGCACCAATGCGAGCAGCAGGGCGATGGCGAGCGCGGCGAGCGGCACCAGGTGGACGAGGTCGTGGCTGGATGTTGCGCTCACGTCGTACAGCCCGGGCGCCTCGCCGGCGACTCCGTCGGCCGTCGCTCCAGACGAGGCGGCGGCCCGCTCGAGCGCCGACCGGATCGCCGGCACGGCGGAGATCGCAGCCGATGAGGTCGGGCTGCCGGCGGCGAGGCCGGCCTCGAACTGCACGGTGGTGCCGCCGGCGCTCACGAGTGTCGCCGCCGACCGGTAGATCCCGTAGTAGGGGGCCAATCCGGCCGGGAGGTCGGGCGGTGGGCTGGCGGGGAGCCCCTGCGGGGGTCCGACAACGGAGTGGAGCTGGCGAAGAGCTGACGGAGGCAGTGCGACGCCGGCTGGGTCGAGGGGACCGACGAGCTGGGTGAAGCGACCACTGGCCCGGAGGGAGCGCTCGGCGACGACCAGCTGGCTGGGGTCGGACCACACAGAGGTCTTGTACCGCAGGACGAGGTTGGTGGGGTTGGCGCTCGTATGGGGGAAGTACCTGGCCAGGGCGGCGTTGCCGGCGGCGGCGTCGCTGCCGGCAGGCGCGCTGACCGCGCCGCCGAAGCCCGACGAGTGGAACCCGGTGACGCCTGTTGCCAGGGCGCCGAAGGCGACCACACCGGCCACGAGGGGGAGCAGGGGCCGGCTGACGACCTTGCCCGCCACCCGGCCCCAGAGGCCGAAGCCGGCATCCTCGACGGGGCGGACCCGCGAGGGCCAGAAGACGGCCCGTCCGAGGATTGCCAGCAGGGCGGGCAGCAGCGTCAGGCCGGCGAGCAGCATGACTGCCACGCCCAGCGCCAGCGGGATGCCGAGGTCGTGGTAGATGCCGAACGTGGCGAACAGCAGGCTCAGGAGAGCCAGGATCACGGTCCCGGCCGAGGCGGTGATCGACTCCCCCACCCGTTCGAGCGCGTGGACGGTCGCCTCGTGGGGCTCGAGGCCTCGCCGCAGCTCCTCGCGCACCCGGAAGACGAGGAACAGCCCGTAGTCGGTCCCCGCCCCGAGGATGAGCACGATCAGCAGGACCTGCGTCACCTGCGAGATCTTCAGGCCGTCGGACCCGAGAGCACCGATGAAGCCACCGGAGGCAACGAGCACCAGGGCGGCGGGGAACAAGGTGACGAGCGGCGCCAGCAACGACCGGTAGACGACCAGCAGCAGAGCGACGATGAACAACAACGACAGCAGCTGCACGTCCTTGCCAGTCTTCCTCGATTGCACCTGGTTGGCCACGTTCGTGGCGACCGAACCCGCGAGGTGGATCTGGAGACCGGGTGGAGCACCCGCCGAAGCGATCACCCCCTGCAGCCCGTCCACGAGGGTCTTGCCGTGAGCGATGCTCGCCTGCCCGAAGGAGGCGGTGACGAGGATCTGGACAGCCCGGCCACCCGCTGCGGCGCCGGCCTCCCGGACCGATACGACTTGGGGCAGCCGGCGTGCGCCGGCAAGCACCCGGGTGATGGCAGCGGAGTCGGCGGCGTCGATCACGCCACCGGGGTTGTCGGCCACGACCACCACCCGGGTGGACCTCGAGCTGAACCCGAGAGGAGCCGCAAGGTTGCCCGCCTCGACGCTCGGCGCGCTGGCCGGGAGGAAGGCGTTGTTGTCGTTGTTGACCTGGCTGGCCAACGACGGCAGCAGGTGGGCGGACGCCACCGTTCCGAGGATCCACACCGCCACCACCAGCCACCGGAAGCGTACGACGAAGTTCCCCAACCCGGCGAAGACGCGACTCACAGGGTCTCTACCCGGGTGCCGCCGCACGACTCGCCTCCCAGCTCCTCGGCCAGCACCACCAGTCCGGCCGTCAGCTCCGCCACCCGTGCCGGGCCCAGCCGCTCTGCGGCCCGGCGCAGGGGCGCCAGTCGAGCCTCGATCGTCTGTCGTACCTCGGAACGGCTGTCCTGCGATACCGCCACCATGGTCCGGCGGTGGTCGTCCACGTCCTCCCGGCGGTCGACCAACCCGGCCTCGGCGAGCTCGGCCACCAGCAGGCTGGCGGTTGTGCGAGCCACCCCCAGGCGGGCCGCGAGCGCTGATACCCCCATCGGTCCGCTGAGGGCGAGGTAGGCCAACGTGGCAGCGTGGCGCGGCGCCAGCCGGTGACGTCGCAGGATCTCACGCGCCGCCGGTCGCCCGCTTCCCGCCCGGGCGAGTGCCCGCAACGCTCCGAACAGCGCGAGGCACAGCTCGGCGACGGTCGGGTCCGCCTCGAAGGAGCCCGGCGGTGATGGCCGCCCCGGTCCAGATACGTCGTCTACCAACATAGTGTTGAAGCTAACACTGAACTGCGGCCGGCGGGGCTCGGCCGGCCGGACCGGCGCCGCTCAACCGCCGTGGACAGTTGCTGCGGCGACGGTCCGCCCACCGATGCGCAGCTCGATTCGCGACAGCTGCCCGAGGTGCCAGGAGGTGGCTGCTTGCACGGATCTCACCGCTCCGTGCGCCGACCACCACCATCCGGCCGGCTGCCCGGAACCGTCCGCCCCCACGGCGACCAGCTCGCAGACGGTCTTTGCCGGCAACCCGGCGGCGCGCAGCGTCACGGCCGTACCCCACGGACGGGGCGTCAATCGGGCGACGAGCACGATGGGCCCCGGTCCGGCAGCCGTCACCGTCCGGGTGTGGGCCACGACCGCCGTGGACGTCGATCCGAGTGAGGCACCTGCGCCAACCCCGCCGGCCACGAGGAGCGCCGACGTGCCCAGCGCCACGGCAAGCCGGCGGCGCCTGCGATGGCGTACCCGGGCCAGCAGTCCCGCCATGTCCGTCCCGACGGAGGATCCAGAGCCGGCGATCATGGACGTGAGGCGTTGCAGCCCCTTCCACTCCTCGGAGCATTCCGGGCAGGCGGCGACGTGCTCGCGCAGCTCCGAGTGAGCGCCTGGCTCGAGGAGCAGCTCGACGATGTCGACTCGGCGTGGGCAGCGGTTTGTCATGGAGCGAAGCCCATCTCCTCGAGTACGTTGCGCAGGGCGCGCAACCCGTAGTAGATGCGTGACTTCACGGTGCCGACGGGTACCCCCAGCCGGTTGGCCAGCTCCGCCGCGCTGAAGCCGTCGATGAAGGTCTCGACGAGCACCAGCCGGTGGTTGGCACCGAGCCGCCCGAGCGCTTCCGCCACCACCACGTCGTCGAGGAGGGCGTCGTCCGTCCCGACCCCCCCGCCTCCGGCACCGTCGAGCCCCGAGTGCGCGGCATCGTCGTGCAGGGGAGCCTCCGCCGGCCGCGAGAGGCGGCGGCGGCCCATGCTGTAGCAGATGTTGCGGGTGACGACCATGAGCCACGGGAGCGGTGAGCGATCCGGATCGAGACGGTGCAGGTGGCTCCAGGCACGGAGGAACGTCTCTTGCACCACGTCCTCCGCGATGCCGGCATCCCCGGTGAGCCGGGTGGCGTAAGCCGCGACCGGCCCCGAGTACGCCTCGTACATGGCCTGTAGGACAACTTCCTCCGGGCCGGCACCGCCGGCACCGGAGGAGCCCGGGAGCACGAGGGGATCGGACGGCGCAGCCCGCAGCCTCACATCAACGGTCGTGTCGGTCGAGGTGAATCG
>JAJZJY010000058.1 GCA_021809885.1 Actinomycetes bacterium | reverse complement strand
TCTACGGTCCCCGGGGCGGCCACCGAGCAGGCCGCATGCCTCCAGCGGAGCCCCGTCCAGGCAATGGGCGAGGACTTTCCCAAGAAGTTTCTCAGGCATCACGAGCACGCCGGAACGGTACCGTGCAGCCATGGCCCCCAAGCGCCCGCCCGCCAAGGCTGCGGGGCCGCGGCCCGTCGCCCAGAACCGGCGGGCCCGCCACGACTACGACATCCTCGACACCGTCGAGGCCGGCATCGTGCTCGTCGGCAGCGAGGTCAAGTCGATCAGGGACGGCAAGGTCCAGCTGCGGGACGCCTATGCCCGCGTCCAGGACGGGGAGGTGTGGCTGCACGGGGTCCATGTGGCCCCCTACGCCTACACCAACGGGTTCGGGGCGGTGGACTCCGACCGCTCCCGCAAGCTGCTGCTCCACCGCCGGCAGGTGGCCGAGCTCGGCAACCGGACGGCCCAGGAGCCCCTGACGCTCGTACCCCTCTCCATCTACTTCAAGGACGGGCGGGCGAAGGTCGACCTCGCCTTGGCGCGTGGCCGCCGTCGCTACGACAAGCGTCACGCCATCGCCGCCAGGGACGCCGACCTCGAGGCACGGCGAGCCGCCCGCACCCGCCAGCGCGAGGAGGCCTGAGCGATGCTTCCGACGAAAGTCCCCGCGCTCCGACCCTCACGCCCCATCACAGGGTGGGGCCGCTGTGCGTGACACGGTCCGCCTCGGTCGGGTGCTCGGCGTTCCAATCGGGGTCAACTGGTCGCTGCTGCTCATCGTCGGCCTGTTCGCCTTCGCTCTCGCCGGCAACCGCTTCCCCATAGACGCTCCCGGCTACCACCGCGGCGACTACGCCGCCGCCGGCGTCGCCACCGCACTCGCCCTCTTGGTGAGCGTCCTCGCCCACGAGCTCGGCCACGCCGTGGTCGCCCGCCGCTCCGGGCTCAGCGTCGAGGGCATCACCTTGTCGTGGATGGGCGGGGTGACCCGCATCGTCGGTGACGCCGCCAGCCCGGGGCGGCAGGTGGCCGTCGCCGCCGTCGGCCCGGGCATCAGCCTGGTGCTCGGCGGCGTCTTCGTCGGTGTCGAGGCGATCCTGCGGTCGGCGGGCGCCGGAAGCCTGAGCATCGCCGGCGTCGGCTGGCTGGCGGTGATCAACATCGTCCTGGCGTTGTTCAACCTGATCCCCGCCTCGCCGCTCGACGGGGGCAAGATCCTCCACGCCGCAGTGTGGGCGGTGACCCGCGACCAGTGGAAGGCCACGCGTGTAGCCGCCGGTGCCGGCGTCGGCCTCGCCGGCCTCGTCGTCGCCCTCGGGATCTGGGAGATCGTCGGCCGCGGCCTCGAGGTGGACGGAACCTTCGTCCTGGTCCTCGGTTGGTGGCTCCTCAACGCCGCCCGCGACGAGGAGAAGCTCGCCGTCGTCCAGCACGTGCTCGGGGGTGTCCCCGTCCACGACGTGATGCGGCCCGTCGCCGCCGCACCGGGATGGCTGCCGCGTGAGGAGTTCGTGGAGGGATACGCACGGCGGTATCCCGGCTGGGTGTGGCTCCTGGAGCGGTGGGGCGGCGGCTACAGCGGCGTGCTGGCGAGCGACAGCCTCTTCGGTGCCCCACCCACCCCGCCGGGCACCAGGACCTCCGAGCTGGCCGTCCCCGTGGAAGCCGCCGCCGACGCCTGCCCCACCGAGGAGGTCCTCGGCGCCCTCGAGCGCAGCGGCGGCCGGCGCCTGCTCCTCGTCGTCGAGGACGGTCGGACCGTCGGCGCCGTCCTGCCCCGTGACATCGAGGCGATCGTCCGGTCCCGCCACCGCCCAGGCGCCGCCTGGGGTGTACCGGCCTGAAGGCCGGTACACTTGCCTGACCGGCCGCCGGGTCGGTGCAGCACCTTGACACGGGGGTGATCGGTTTCGACTTCGGTCGTCAACTCGGGAGAAGCGAGCCGTGGTCTCCGGAACCACGCTAAAGAGCCGGAACTATAAACAAACGCCGAGCCTCAGCTCGCACTGGCTGCCTAACAAGTAGCCCGTCCGTCCGGCCCCAGCCCTGCGGGCCGGCCACGGGCGTCATCAAGTAGGGCTCACCCGGCCGCTGCGTCAGCGGGCGGTCGGGGAAATCGCAGCTGACTGGGGCCCTCCACCGGTGCCGGTGGCGAGCGGAGGGCCCGAGATCATGTCGCCGGCTGCGCTCGGAGAAGGCCCGACGAGGCATCGAAGGACGCGGGTTCGATTCCCGCCACCTCCACCCGTTGGGACACAAACCGAACCAGGCTGCCAAGTGAGCAGGCGCGCGTCGAGCGGCGCCGGCCCAAAGCGGTCCTCAAGAGGTAGGCACGCCGCATCTCACAAGCGCGCCCACCACCGGATACGCTTTAGATGTGGTACAAGCGGCACCTACGATCGATGCCCTTCGAGGTCGTCGCGAGGCGATCTTGGCGGCCGCGCGCCGCCGTCGCGCTTCTCGAGTGCGGGTGTTCGGCTCGGTCGCCCGAGGTGATGCCGGACCCTCTAGCGACGTCGACCTCCTCGTGGACTTTGGTGCGGAGGCGTCACTCCTCGACCAGATAGGTCTCAGTCAGGATCTGGAGACCTTGCTTGGGGTGCCCGTCGACGTGATCTCGACCGGTGGCCTCCGTCCGCGCCATCGCCGCATCCGCGACGAAGCGATCGATCTGTGACGGCCGCTCGCCGGAACCTCAACGACCTCCTGGAGGATCTCGCCGAGGCAGTCGACGCTGCCGCCGAGCTGGTTGCCCTTGGCAAGGATCGCTGGGAAGCCGAGCGGCCACTTCGCCTCGCAGGCGAGGCAGTGGTCGGACGCCTCGGCGACATCGCGACGAAGCTCCCGACCGACCTTCTTGCGGGCACGAGCGAGCTGCCCTGGGCCGAGATCAAAGGCATGCGGATCGTTGTTGACCACGCCTACCATGGCATCGACTACGAGCGAGTCTGGCGGACGCTCCGCGATGACGTGCCCGAGTTGGATCGCGCCATACAGCAGTGGATCGGAGCACAGCGCGATCGGGAGGTCGGGCTTCAGACTCAGGATCGAGAGTCCTTACGGGAGAGAGGGGACGATCTGGACTTCGGTCTGTAGGCTCCGCTGCGTTCACCGTAGCGACATCACCGGCCCGGCGATCGTCGTCCAGCGGTTCGTATTGTGTGAGGCCAAGACCACTCCCCGATTACCAAGGCGAGCGTTGCTACTGCGACCCGATCTTCCGCCAAACGCGAGCCCATCACCTTGCGAACGGTGCCTCGTGTAGTTGCAGTAGCAACGCTCGTCTTTGTAGGTGTGAATACGCAGGTCGGAGCCCCTCTCGCGAGGGGCTCTCCTCGCGACATGAACGCTCAGGACACACCAGGACACGGGAGGCTCGGTCAGCGGCGGATCACAACGGTGTAGTTCGGCCACTGACGGTGGTAGAAGGGCGGACAGTTCGTCGGACGCTGGGTCAACGGCCACCGGTAGGCGGGCTTATAACCGTTGGGCCATCGGGTGGCTCTTTGGGGGTGATGGATCCGATGACATCGACGCCGCGGCTGGTGGAGGCCGCGCAGGCGGGGGATGCCGGGGCGTCGGAGGAGCTCGTCCGCGGCTCGCAGGACCTGGCGATAGCGGTCGCTGTCGGTCACGCCCCGACATGGGAGGACGCCCGTGACGCCGCGCAGGAGGCGTTCGCCACCGCGTTGGTCCACTTGGGCGACCTGCGCGATCCCGCCGCCTTCCCGGGATGGCTGGCCGCTCTCGTGCGCTCGGCCTGCTCGCGCCGGACCCGCCGTCGCCAGCATCCCACCGGCAGCCTGGACGGGATAGACCCCGCCGCCTCCGCCGAGGGTGATCCTGCCTCGCAGGTCGCGGAGCGCGACGAGCGCCAGCGGGTACGGGCCCCGCGATCGAGGCGTTGGCCGAGCCGTTACCCACGGTCGTGGGACAGCCGGTGGGAGGATCGCGGTGTGACTGACGCCTCGGCGGTGATCGGAGGGGTGATTGAGGGCGGGGCACGAGTGCTGGAGGTGGGTTGCGGATCGAGCCCGCACGCTCGTACGACGGTCGGCCTGGACCGGGACCGACGAGCCGCCAGCTCTGTGGAGGCCGGTCCAGCCGTGGTCGTCGGTGACGCCGCCCGGCTGCCGTTCGCTGCCGGCTGCTTCGACGTGGTCCTCGCGCAAGGGGCAGTCCACCACCTCGATGATGTGGCTGGTTTCGTGCGCGAGGCCCGCCGCGTGTTGGGACCGGGCGGCTCCCTGGTGATCCTCGACGCCGAGCCGATGCCGGAGCGGGACTACCGGTCGATGTGCGAACAGCTGCGATCAAGCGGAGCCGCCCCGGAGCCGCTCAACGGTGTCGACCCGGCGTGGCTGGAGGCGCTGGTGCAGGTTGAGAGTGACGGCACTTTCACCTCGCTGGGCGCCGGAACGTGGACTCATGCCACGCCGCCCTACACCAAGCGGGAGTTCTCCAGCCCGGCCCTGCTCCACGTTGCCAGCTGGGCGGCGCGCCGTTAGTGCTAAGGGCGCCTACCACGGCCCCACGGAGCAACGACTGGGTTTCCGGCCTACCGACGACATCAACCCTTGGACCTCTGGACTCATCTGGTCCTCTGGACTCATCGCCGTCCTTGGCGCATGCCCTCCCTGTTCCGCCGAGGGATCGGCTACCGGTCATAGATCTCGCGACGGTGGCCCATGCGAAGGACGAGGACAAGGAGATCGTTGTCATTGATCTCGTAGACGATCCGGTAGTTGCCGGTACGGACCCGCCACTCACCCGAGCCACCGACGAGCCGGGTCGCAGCTGGCGGCCGAGGCTCGACAGCGAGCAGCTCAATGGCGGCTTGGATGCGTCGCCTCACATCGGGGTCGAACTTGCAAAGCTGGCGCGCGGCTGATGGCGCCAAGGTGACCCTGTAGGTCATGCCAGGCCGAGATCCGCCTTGACCTGCTCCCAGGGGATCGGCGTCACGCCGGTGGCTCGCATCTCGGCGCGAGCCGCTTCGGCAGCGCGGATGTCTGCCATGTCTTCGGCCAGTTCCAGGATGGCGTCGAGATCGTCGGCGTCGATCACGGCCGCCACCCGACGGCCGCGTCGGGCCAGGTAGATCGGCGTGTGCTCGGCTCGGGCACGATCAATGATCTCCGCCAACTTCTGGCGTGCCTCTGAGACGGAGAGCGCCACGGAAGAGGACATGTACGAAGTGTACTCCTGACTACCGTGATGTACAAATGGTTGGGGGCGACTTCGTCACCCTGGCGCGGTGGCCGACCCGCAACTGCGACGGAGTTTGGGGACCCTTCCGGTCAGCCTGGGCTGGGGGCGCCTCGGTATGAAGGAAGGGTGCGCAAGGTGAACCAGCGGTCGCGTACGCCTACCCAGCGGTTTGAGAACCAGCAACCCCATCCCACAGTGAAGCTGAGCCATCGCGGTCGGCGCAGCCGACGCCGGCGCACGAGCTGGGCGTGGCCTGTGACCGTCGGAGTCCGAGCCTTGGAGAAGCGCCGCTCGACCAGTCTCGGCGCGGCACGGGCGGCGAGGTCTTCCACCCGGGTCAAGTGCTGAACCGCGAGCGACGACGACTGGTCAGCATCGAGGACGAGGCGTGACGCGACGCGTCGGGCTGCGCGGGACTCGAGGCTCCACAGGGCGTCGTAATGGGACCGCCGCTTCAGTCGGTGAAGGGGCAGGTGCTCCTGACGCCAGCGCAGCACCTCCCACGTCCGAGGGTCGAGCGCCTCACCCTGGTCCACGACCGCCATGAGGAGGTGGGCCGGCCCGACGGGTTCGCCACGGTCGGCGGCCAGCTGCTGCGCGGCCTGCTGCACCTGCATCGTCAAGTAGCCGGCTCCCCCGCCGTTCACCGAGAGCGGGTGGGCGCGACGCTCCCACAGCGGCCCGCCGCCCGGTGGCCGCAATGCCGCCCCGGTCGGACCATCGACCTCAGCCAGGGCTCCCAGTAGGTGCACGGGGCGGCACCGATCGCCCTCATCGGCAGCCAGGATGAAAGCTCGCCGCAGCAACTGAGCACCGAAACTGTCACGCCAAGCGGCCGAGTCCACGCCCCTCATTGTCCCTCGCCGGTCGGTCCACTTCCAGCAGCGTCCGCCACGGGATCCCGACGTCAAGCACTCCGAGTAGAGGATCGGCTGCTCGACAGCCAACGGGGACCACGACGGATCGGTCTGATTCGATTCTCACGCCGCCGGCGACCTCCAACGGGAGATCTGAAAGTCGAGAGGGCCTCGACCAGACGGCGTGGGATCATCGCAGGGCTGGCAACTGCTACCAGGAGCAGAGCTGGCCGAGGCACTCCGGCGTATGGAGGAGCACTGGGCGGCCGAGGAGGGCGCCCTTCGGGACCTGCCCTTCTCGGTACTGGGCCTGGCCCCCGCCCTTCCCCATCCCGGTGGCCCCTCGGGGGATGGCCGCCACCGACGGCGGGGTCGAGAGCGTCGAGTTGGTCTACGGCTGGGGCTTCGCCCAGGAGCCGCCGGTGCGGGTGACGACCACCCTGGCCGGCGACCACGTCTTAGCGCCTTAGCCCACCCAGCTGGTTGAACCCGATCCATACGGGCCCGGGCCGGGGTCGGCGACGGAACGACGTCGTGAGCGAGCGGCCAGCGTCAGCGTCGATGGCCGGCTCCATTACGCCCGCCTGGTCGAAGCCGGTGGGCGTTGGGCGGCGCGGACCGAGGTGGAAGGCCCGGCCCCCCGCTCGTGGTGAGCGTCGTGGGCGAGGGTGCCCCACCCTCTGATCTGACCTGTCCCTCACCAAGATGGCGGACCTGGAGCCGTTCTTGGTCGGCCGCCGCCAGCACGGGGACACCTCGTTGCAACGGGCCCGAGATTCCGCCAGTCGGCTCCCGGGGACTGGGACCTTCCCTCGGCGGAGGGCTTGGCGGCTCATCGCAGCCTGGTCGACGCCATGGTGGCTCACGCCCCGGCCATCAAGGAGGCCATCGCCGAGGGGCGCCGGCCGCCACCGCCCGCCCAGGACTATGGCCCAAGCTGGGAAGCGGCCACCCGGGCTCAGATGGCCCTGGCCGCCCAGGGCCACGACGGCGCCGAGGCGGCGGTGCAGTCGATGGTAAACCACCTCACCCACCTGGCCGAAGAAACAGCCTGGTTCCCCGCAGACGCCACTCTGGCCGAGGCCGCCATCTCCGAGACCATCGAACGGGTCGCCTATGCCGGGACGTCCCGAGCCGGATCGCTCAGGACGCATGAGAGCGCTGGTGGGCGCTCCGCCAGACCGGTCCACCCGGTCGGGACCGGCCCGGCTCCGGGCCCAGAGCCCGACTGTCGGACGCCGAGGCGGCCGAGCGTCAGGCATGGTCCAGGCAGATGCAGGACCATCAGGCACCTGGCGTGACGCCTGGGAACGCCAGCGAGCGGATCGCTGAACAGGGACAGGGCTGGCGACGAGATGAAGAACGCCTCTTCCCTCATTCCCTCAGGACGATGCTCGACGCCGACAGGCTGCGTAGCTACATGAACTGCAGAATCGTGCCGACGATGACAGCCAGCAGTTCTGGCGGCCCCTGGTAACTGCCCGAGATGTCGACCCCCGGACCCGGGCGCGGGACCTGCAGTCCCGGTCGAACTATCCGGTTGAGTTGCTGCCGGCGGAGGTCGAGGTGAACCGCTGCGGCTTCGACGGTCCCATGGACCATGCCGCATGACAGGCCGCCGTCGATGGTGGCGTAGATCTCGAACGGCGCGGAGCCGTAGGTGCCCTCCACCATGACGGTTCCGGCGCTGCTGAGCCCACCCGAGGCCGCCAGCGCCGTCGCTTCCAAACGGATGGCCCCGATGCGCCCGACGATCGAGCCTCGCTCGAAGCGGTACTCGGGGCCGAGGTGGAACACGCCGTGCAGCTCGGCGTCGGCGCCGGCGAAGGAGCCTTTGAGGTCGGCGGGGATGTTGGGGAAGTCCGACACCCAGCCCGGTCCCGGCGTCCAGCCGCCTGGCTCGGGGACGTAGTTGTCGCCCGTGCTCCACGACGCCTCCAGGCCGTGGCCACCCATTCGGCCCGAGACACTTCGATGACGGACCAGGTGCCACTCCACCGGCTCGTCGCCGAGCGTCCCCCGCAGCCGGCCGTCGTCATGGTCGTGGTGCATCTCGACGCGGTGCTCCGCCGGCACGTCTTCGAGCGGCCCGACATCAGGAAACTGTGGTGCCCGTAGCCTCGGGCTGGGCGTGAGGGTGCCGGTTGCGCTCCCCTGGTCGACCAGGGGAGCCACTTGCCGGGCGAGCTGATCAAGTTGCCGTGGCACGTGGCGAAGCTCACCGGTCGCACCAAACGGCTTGGAGCTCGAAGACCCAGCACCGGAGGTCACCCCCCATGAGCCTCGCCCAACCGCAGTTACACGGTCCTCGGTCCATCCGAGTTCGGCCGCCAACTCCGAGATGGTGGGGCGCCGGCCGAGCCGACCCGACAGTGCCTGCTGAGCCTCGCTCCACCACCGGTCGTCCTCGGTGGTAGGTGCCGCCTGCGGCTCGACGCCCTGTTCCTCATCAATGATCTCGTTCTCGATGATGTCGTTGCACAGGCTGATGCACTCGTTGCAGATGTAGACGCCAGGTCCGGCGATCAGCTTGCCCACCTGCGTCTGGGACTTCCCACAGAACGAGCACTTCACCATTCGCTTGTCTCTCCGAACTTCGCCACAAGACAGCCTCCCTTGCTCACCATCATCTTGGCAAACGCGTGACCGGCTACTTCGACTCCCGCTGTCGTTGCAGCGGAGGGGCGGGTGCGAGGGCTGCGGGGTGGGAGGCTGGCCGGACGAGGAGGACGATAGAGGGAACGGTCAGGGTTGCGGCGGCGGCGGCGAGTAGCGGGGCGTACCCGGTGGTGGCGATGAGGGCCGCTCCGATGGCGATGGAGAGCGTCTGGGCGAGGTCGGTGAGCATGTTCGAGGCAGCGAAGACTCGCCCCTGGAGCGGGGCGGGGGTGTAGCGCTGGTTGGCGGTGGCAACCGCGACGGCGCTGAGGGGTACGGCGACGCCGAAGAGCAACAAGGCTGTGACGGCGGCGGGAAGCACGGGGAAGAGGTAGATGGTGCTGGCAGCGACCCAGGTGGCGAGGGCGACGCCGAGGGCGCGCGCTTCGCCGAGCCGGCAGATGACCCGGGTGGCGACGAGCCCGCCGGCGATGGAGCCGGCTGCTTGCACGCTCATGAGGACGCCAAAGAACGACGGTGGGCGGTGGAGGGCTGCGATAGCGGCGAAGGTAACTGTCTCGTAGAAGCCGAGGACCAGCATCGCGGCTGCGAACGAGAAGGTCGTCTGCGCGAGTAGCGGCGTTCGGCGGAGATGGGCGGCGCCTTCGAGCAGCCCCGCGGGGGGATGCTTGCCGTGGTGGCGAGCTGTGGGGAGCCCTTGGCCGAGCGTCACGAGCGCGGCGTTGGCGCTGGCGAGGTCGTCATCCGCGAGGAGGTCTTTGACTAGGCCGGCTCCCGCCGAGCTGATCACCGTCCTGCTGGCACCGTAGGCGAACGCAACGGCGTAGATGATCCACAGTTGCCGTCTCGAGTGCACGAATAGCAGCGAGAGCACGACGATGCCGGTCGCTGCGTCGGCGACGATCAGCAGAGGGCGCCGGCGGACCCGGTCCGCGAGCTGCCCGCCCAGGGGTGCGGTCAACGCGGCGGCGCCGAGCGCCAGGAAGACCTCGCCGGCCGCCGCATTGCTACCGGTGAGGTCCTTGGCCCAGATGCCCAACGACAGGTATAGGGCGCTGTCACCGAAGCTGGAGATCGAGTTGCCGGCCAGGAGGCGCCGGAAGCGGGGGTCTCCGAGCGCCCCGCTTACGCCGTCCACGTCGCTGGCTTGTCGGGCAGCGGGTATGCGGCGGCGAAGAGTCGGACCGGGCGCGAATCGGCTGGCCGTGTCGAGGGATCGTCGAGCCGGTCCCGGAAGCGCATCATCACCTCGAGGATCTCGGCGGACGCCTCCTCCAGTTCGGCGGCCGTGAGCCACGTCGTCGCCCCCGCCCGCAGCCCCGCCCGACGCCACTCCTCAGGGTGGCTTTGCTTGCTGCGCTGCCAGCGCATCAGTTTCGCCATCTCGTGCTGGACGAACACCTGCTCAAGCTCGGCGACCGCCCGGCGGCTGGTCTCTTCCGGCTGGGCCATGGACCAGGACTGCTCCGTGGTGGTGAGGCGCCATGGGCGTTCCCTCTTCGAGGTGCTCGGCGCTTCCTCGACCAACCCGTAGCGCGCCAACTGCCGCAGATGGAACGAGCAATTGGCCTGCCTGTCTCCCACCACCTCGGCGCAACGCGTCGAGGTGGCCGACCCCTCGACCAACAACACCTCCATCACCGCCCACTTGAGCGGATGCGCCAACGCCCGCATCATCGCCGGGTCGACGATCTCGCCCCGCCGCTCCGAGTGTTTCCGACTGCTCATACCTAGGAGCGTACTCTTGCGTCTGACAGACCCACAAGTAGACTCTCGCATCGGCTGCCTGCCGTCAATAGAGGGAACCCGCTGCAGGACGGCCGGCCGGGTAGTCGTGGCCGAACATGTGTCCCTGTCACGTGGGATCCCCCACCGGTACAGAGAAGTGGTTGGACTGGGCCGAGCAGACCTGACCCGGGGAGCTCTGGGGCGCCAGAGTCCCGCTGCGGGAATCCTGTTACGGCGGCGCGTGCCCGGCCGCGTCATTCGACTGGGCTCCGGAGCTGGGACGGAAATCCTGCCGGATCAGGGTCTTGCCGTTCGGCAGAGGATACTCGCAGCGACTCACGGCAACGAAGGCTGCACCCAGCATCGCTGATTCCAGCATCTCTGGCTCGATGTCCGATGATACCGAGGCGAGAATATCGAACGACGACGTGTAGGCCGTCGAGCTGACGAAGCCTGCTGCGCCGTTGCGCTGGATCACGCACGACAGCACGCCGATGGAACCGGCATTCGCGCCGGCGAAGGAGGCGAACTCTTCGACGCCCACGTACTCGATGACGAGGTTGGCGATGAGCAGGTCGACGCGCTCGATCCTCAACAAGCGGTCAACACACGCCTCGATCAGATGCAGGCGGTTGCCGAGGCCGTCGCGATACCGGGCCTCGCAAGCGTCGAGGTAGTCGGCGTTGACGTCGTAGCCGAACACGGCATCCGTGGTCTGCGGATCGATCAGGTCGAATCCATTGCCTCCCGCGACCCCCAACACCCCGATGGCACGAGGCGAGTACTCGCAGAGCTGTTCGCCAGTGATGGCGTGGAGCTGCTGGAGCTGCCCGACCCGAGCGTCACTCATGTGTCGCTCGTACACCTCCAGGTCCACTCCGCGCCAAGGATGCTCCGGGGTGCCTGAGCGTCGATCGGAGACGGTCACAGCCACGGACCATACCGGCGCGCTCGCCAGCGTGTCGCCCGGCTCACCTCCCGCCGCTCGATGTCGTGGATGCCAGTCATGTGCTCAATGCTTCACCCTTTCCGCTCTCGCCCGTCTGTCGGGCAACCGCCTCGCCGTGAGGAGTCGCATCGGGTGTCCCTCGGCTTCGCCGGGACCTCGCTCGCCGTCCCGATTGCGGGACCTTGCAGGACGACAGTCTAGGCCGTCGATGATCCGATAGTCGCCTCGGCTGGCCGAATGCAGCCCACCCAGCTCGCACACCAGGGCCTTGCCGAGCTGGCGGGGGTTATCACTGATGGGGCCATCCAGGGCGGCCAGCGCGGCATCGCGGAGGCCGACGTCATGAGGCCAAGTTGGGAATGGTCAACCGGGGCGACGCCCCAGGCTGTGGCGTGGGGATGTCAGCCACCGTTCGGTCACCGAACCGTCAGCGCGCAGCGTCAGCCGGCGTGGCGTTCGACATACTCGTCTGGGGCATCAGGCTCACCTCCGACAGGCGGCGGCCCTGAGCCACGGCGATGGCTTCCAGCGCGCAACGAGTACCTGTCGTGACTCGCACACTGACAGAAAGGGCGGTCGAAGGACCCTTACCCGGGTGTTGAGCGCCGGCGACGCGTGGACGTCCACACGACGGGGGTGTAGCACCATAACCTCAACGTGTTACACTTATGGGATGCCAACGACCCGCCCACGACACTTC
>JAJZJY010000057.1 GCA_021809885.1 Actinomycetes bacterium | reverse complement strand
GGTCGATGAGGCTCACCTCGCCGTCGTCGACAGCGAGCACCGAGTCGCCGATGGGGCCGTCGGAGGGCGACGTGGCAGCGACGATCATCACCCGCACACCGTCCAGGTCGACGGGCTCGCCGTTGCAGGTCGGCACGAACCTGGTGAAGCCGACGTCCTCCATTGCCTCCCGCAGGTCCGGGAGAGGGAAGTCGGGCAGGAGGACGGTGGCCCGCTTGTCGACGTGCCGGGCCAGGAAGTCGCGGTCGAAGTGGTCCTTGTGGAGGTGCGATATGTAGAGGTACGTCGGTGAAGAGATCCGCTCGACGTCGATGCCGGCGTTGTCGGGGAAGGGGAACCACGCCCCCAGGTAGGCGGGGTTGAACCACGGGTCGCAGAGGATGGTGGTGCCCCCGCCCGGGCCGGCGGCGACGAAGAGCCCGGCGTGGCCGGTGATGAGGACGTCCACGGCACCGCACGCTACCGAGTCACCGGGCCGGCGGTGGGTAGGTAGGGTGCAAGACGAGCGCAGCGCCGCGGCGGGTGGGGGCGCTGCGGTGACGGGCTGGCGCCGTCGTTGGGGGCTCGCCACCCGCGCCGGCGTCGGGGCATGAGCACGGGCGGGAACTTGCCGCCGTTGCCGCCGTTTCCGCAACCCCCTGCCGTTGTACGAAGCCTCAGGCAGCCGCTCGAGCTTGCCGAGACACAAGTTGTCGGTAGCGGTCGTCAGGTCCAACGGCTATCAGGTCCACAGAGAAGCGGAGCGAGGAGAGCGTGCTCAGGGCAGCTTTCGTAGCGGCAGTCATCGCGACCGGTGCGGGCGTCGCCATGCTCCTCGGCCTCGACCCGGCGTTGCGGTGGTTCCTGGCCCAACTCGACGTCGCCGGCCACCCGCTGTCGCCGGCCATGGTCCGGGGGGTGAGCGCCGCGTTTGGCGTGACCGTGTTCCTGTGGCTGTGGTGGGGATCTCGCCGCACCGTCGTGCGGCGCCGGCGACCGTCGCAGACACGGCCGATCCGGTAGGTCCGCCGGCCGGCGGTGCGGGGCCGGCGCGGCGCGGCGGCGGAGTTCGGCGCACAGACGACCGCATAGCTCACGCTGTGCACCGACCTCCACGCTGCGCACCGAGGTCAGGGCTCGAACCCCGGTCCAGCGGCCGGCGGATCCACAGAGGCCACCCGCGCCGCCGGCAATCCTCGCAGCGCCGCCTGGCCAGCGATTGCCCCGCTACAGGTACCAGGTGCCGCCGACCCAGACGCAACGTTTCGTGTTGCGCTACCATGACGGCATGCCCGTGACGATCGCCGACAAGGTGACAGCCCTGAGCGTGGATCTCGGCTCACAGCGCCGGCTGGCCGAGCTGCTGGGGGTGAACCCGGCGCAGGTCAGTAGATGGCGCCACGGGCAGGGCATCGACGAGGTCAACGCCAGGCGCGTAGACCTCCTCGAGCTGGTGATGGCCGATCTCCTGCGCTTGTACCCGCCGGCGGCAGCAGAGCGCTGGTTGCTCGGCACCAACCCCAACCTGGGAAGCTGCCGTCCGCTCGACATCATCCGTCGGGGCCGAGCCGGCCAGGTCCTCGAGGCACTCGAGAGCGAGCGAGCCGGTAGCTTCGCGTGAGGCTGTGGCGCGTCCTGCCCTGGGACCCGTCTGCTCGCGTCGGTTCGGCCGGCCATGCGCTATGGGTGCCGCGCGTGTTCCAGGGCACCGCACGTCATGACGCACCGGATCGCTACGGCTGCCTCTACCTGGCGGAGGAGGCCATCTCCGCAGTCGCCGAAACCCTCGCACCCTTTCGCGGCACCGGCGACCTGGTACCCGATCTGCTGGTTCGCTCCAACCGGCAGCTGGCGCTCGCCGAGCTCGAACTGGGAGCCACAGCTGTGCTCGTCGACCTCGACGACCCAGCCGTCCTCGCCGCGGAGAGGCTACGGCCGTCGGCGGTCGCGACGGGGCGGCGGAAGGTCACCCAGTCCTACGCCGTAGCGCAATTCGATCGACACCCGGAAGCGGCCGGCCTGCGCTGGTGGTCGACACTGGAGGCCAGCTGGATCCACGTGACGCTCTTCGACCGCGCCCTCGGGGCGCTGACCGTGCGCCACGTCCAGCCTCTCAGCGTCGATGACGAGGTCGTCGAGGTCGCCGCGGCACATCTCGGTCTCGCGGGAGCGCCGGCCAGGCTTGTCCACGAGATGGGCTAGCAGGAGTTTGGGCTGGTCGCAGACGGCCGGGCACTGCACCGCCCGCCCGGTCCCACCCCCACCTGCGGGCGGCGAACCTTCCCCGTCTCGCCGGCAAAGTGATCGCGCCGCTACCCTCCACCCCATGGTTTTCTCCCCCGGCGAGGTGGCGGCTGCACTCGTCGCCCGCCTCTTTCCGGGAGAGACGGCCCACACCGAGGCGCTCACCGGGGGCATCACCAACTCGAACTTCAAGGTGGCGGTGGGAGCGCGGTCCGTCGTCGTGCGGGTACCTGGCCGAAGGACCGAGCTGCTCGGCATAGACCGCTCCGTCGAGGCGGCCGCCAGCCGGATTGCCGCCCTGACCGGCGTAGGTCCCGAGGTGCTGGCCTTCGACGAGGCGACGGGCTGCATCGTGACGGCCTTCCTCGACGGTGTCCCCGTAGCTCCAGACGTGCTCGCCGCCGAGCCGCTGCTCGGCGAGGTCGTGGCCGCCATCCGGCGGGTCCACACCGCTGGGCAGGTGCCGGCGATCTTCGACCCCTATTCCGTTGTCGCTCGCTACCACAGCGAGATCACCGCTCGGGGAGGTGCCGAGCCATTCGACTACGGGCGGATGGCGGCACTCCTCGGCCAGATGGCGGAGGGCTGCCCGCTGCGGCCGACCGTGCTCGGCCACAACGACCTGTTGAACTCCAACCTGATCCACGACGGCGCCATCCGCATCCTCGACTGGGAGTACGCCGGCATGACCGACCCGTACTTCGATCTCGCCAACTTCTCGGTCAACAACGAGCTCGGAGAGGAGCGAGACGAGGCGGTCCTGGCGCACTACTTCGGCAGCCCCACCCCGCATGGACTGGCGAGGTTGCGGCTGATGAAGCTCGCGTCCGAGGCGCGCGAGGCGATGTGGGCCGCCCTGCAGCTCGTCATCTCCGACCTCGAGATCGACTTCGCCGCCTACGGGCGCGGCCGCGCCGAGCGCTTCTTCGCCCTTGCCGATCACCTCGACGTCCCGTCCCTCCTGGCGGCGGCATGAGCTGACGGGCACTGCGGAGGCAACAGCCCTTCAGGATCGGAGCCGGAGGTTCTCCGGATCGAAGAGGGGTTCGGCGACGACCTCCGCTGCCACGTCCCGGCCGAATATCCCCACGCTGGCCTTCGTACCGGCCACCGCGTCGGCCGCGGGCAGGTAGGCGTACGCGATCGAGCGCCCGACCGTGTAGCAGTAGCCGCCGCTCGTGACCCGCCCGACGGACCGCTCCCCCATCCTCACGGGCTCCGAGCCGAGCACCACGCTCCGGTCGTCCTCCAGCACCAGGCAGGCAAGGCGGCGGGCCGGAGGCCCGGCATCCTGGAGGGCCCGCTGCCCGATGAAGGCAGGCTCCTTGTCGAGCTTCACGGCGAAGCCGAGCCCCGCCTCGAAGGGTGTGTCCGCCGGCGTGACGTCGCTGCCCCAGACGCGGTATCCCTTCTCCAGCCTGAGCGAATCGATGGCCTTGTACCCTCCGGGCACCAGGCCCAACGGCGCCCCTGCCGCCATGACCCGGTCCCACAGCGCCAGCGTGAGCTCGGCCGGGCAGTACAGCTCCCAGCCGAGCTCCCCGACGAATGTGACGCGCATCGCGAGGCATGGCACCGGGCCGACGGTGATCGCGCGGGCGCGCAGGTAGGGGAAGGCCTCGTTGGAGAGGTCGTCGTCGGTGAGCGGCTGCAGGATGCGGCGCGACTCCGGTCCCCAGAGCGCTAGGCAGCCGTACTGCGAGGTTACGTCGTTGACCTGGACCGAGCCGTCCTCCGGGGCGTGGGCGGACAGCCATGCGAGGTCGTGGTTGCCGGTGGCCGTCCCGGTCACGATGCGGAAGCGGTTCTCGCCGAGACGGGTGACCGTGAGGTCGCACTCCACCCCGCCCGCCTCGTTGAGGAGCTGGGTGTAGGTGATGGAGCCGACCGCCCGCGCCACCCGGTTGGAGCAGACGCCCTCGAGGAATCCTGCAGCGCCGTGCCCGAGCACGTCGATCTTGGAGAAGGAGCTCTCGTCGAAGAGCGCCGCGCTCTGCCGGCAGGCCGTGTGCTCGGCACCGACGGCCGGCGACCACAGCCTGCCCGCCCAGCCGGCGGGCCGGAGGCCCTCTTCGCCGCGCCCCGCGTTGGGCCCGAACCAGTTGGCACGCTCCCAGCCGCCCTTCTCGCCGAAGACGGCTCCCAGCTCCCCGAGCCGCTGGTAGGCGCCCGAGACCCTGAGTGGGCGCCCAGCGCTCCGTTCCTGTCCCGGGTACTTGACGTCGTAGTAGGTGGCGTACACCTCGTACGCTCGGTCGAGTGCGTGCTGACGGCTCTTGAACTGGGGACCGAAGCGCCGCGTGTCCATCTCCCACGCGTCGAGGCCGGGTTGCCCCTCGACGATCCACTCGGCAACGAGGCGGCCCATGCCCCCGGCGCCGGCGATGCCGTGGGCGCAGAAGCCGGCCGCCACGAACAGGCCTCTCACGTCGCTCGGCCCCAACACAAACTCGCCGTCGGGCGTGAAGGCCTCCGGCCCGTTGACGAGCTTGATGATCTCCGCATCTGCCAGCTCGGGGACCCGGACGGTGGCGGCCTCGAAGAGGGGTGCGAAGCGCTCCCAGTCGGGGGGGAGCAACTGGTTGTTGAACGTCGAGGGGATGCCGTCCAGACCCCACGCCTCCGGGTTGCGCTCGTAGCCCCCCGTCACGAGACCGCCGCTCTCGGGGCGGAAGTACACGAGCAGGGAGGGGTCACGCAGCGTCGGCATGTCGCGGGGGAGCCCGCTCGGCTTGGTGATGGCGTACTGGTGGGCCATCGCCACGACGGGGACGTTCACGCCGGCGAGGCGCCCGATCTCGTGGGAATAGATGCCGCCGGCGTCGACCACGACCTCGCACTCGATCCGGCCCTTGTCGGTGTGGACGGCTCTCACGGCGCCGCTCCGGGTCTCGATGGCCGTCACCTCGGTCTCCGTCAGCACCGTGGCGCCCCGCTGGCGGGCTCCTCTTGCCAGGGCGAGGGTCAGCTGGCTCGGGTCGATGTAACCGTCGGTGGGGAGGAAGGCGGCGCCGAGCACGCCGTCGGTCGACATGGGGGGGAACAGCTCGCCGGCCTCCCCCGCGGAGATCAGGTGGAGCGGCAACCCGAAGGTCTCGGCCCACGAGGCCTGGCGTTGGAGCTCTTCCATCCGCTCCTCGGTGGAGGCGAGCCGGAGCGACCCGACCTCCCGCCAGCCGGTATCGAGGTCGACCTCGGCACCGAGACCCCGGTAGAGCTCGACCGAGTTCATCATCATCGCGGTGAGGGGCAGCGATGAGCGCAGCTGGCCGACGAGGCCGGCCGAGTGGAAGGTGGAGCCACTCGTCAGCTGGGATCGCTCGAGGAGGGTCACGTCGGACCAACCGAGGCGGGACAGCCAGTAGAGGATGGAACAGCCGCCCACCCCGCCACCGATCACGACGGCTCGGGTCCTGCCGATCATTTCCGCTCCTTCCAGCCAATCATCTATACCATAGGGGGCGAGGGCGGACGGTCACGTTGTGCGCGGCCGGACCCGCATGCTAGGGAGGGCCCGGTACCGAGACGGAGGCCGGCAATGGTGACTCAGCCTGGCGCCAGGGAAGACGAGCTCCAACCTGGGGGGCCGTCGTGGGTCGCCGAGCCCCGGCCGGCGGGCGGCCCCCTCCACGTTCAGATCGGCGATTCGATCTCCTCCGCCATACGGGCTGGAGCCCTGCGGCCCGGTGATCGGTTGCCACCCGAGCGGGAGCTCGCCGCCTCCTTCGGCGTCAACCGCCTGACGCTCCGCCAGGCCCTCTCCGACCTCGAGCGGCGTCGCCTCGTCCGCCGGCGCGTCGGGCGGCGCGGTGGCACCTTCATCGCCGACCCCGCTGTCGAGAGGGACCTGTCGAGCTTCGCCGGCTTCTCCGAGCAAGCTCGCCGCCTCGGTCTCAGCGCGGGTGCCGTCGTGCTCGGCGCCCGCCGGCTGCCCGCCACCGCCGAGGCGGCCGCCGCCCTCGAGGTGGGCCCGGGCACCGAGCTGTTCGAGATCAGGCGCCTCCGGCTGGCCAACGGCCGCCCGCTGCTCCTCGAGTCGTCGAGCTTCCCAGCTGCCCGCTTCCCGGGTTTGCTCGACGCCCCCCTCGGGGGTTCCCTCTACGACTTGCTGGCAGACCGCTACGACGCCCGCCCCTACCGAGCAGTCGAAGCGCTGGAGCCGCTCGCCGCTACCAGGGAGGTCGCCACCCTCCTCGATGTCGCCACCGGCGCTCCCCTCCTCGGTGTGCAGCGCACCGCCTTCGACCGGCTCGGCTCCCCTATCGAGTTCGCCTACGACCTGTTCAGGGGTGACCGCACCCGCATGGTCGTCTGGAGCTTCCACCTCCCCGAAGGCTGATCTCCCAGGCGAGTCCGAGCTCTCAGGCAAGTTGCTCCGGCGGGAGTGACTCCGCCGGCACCGCCACAGGCCCTGTCTCCGGCGGAACCGTCGTGTCGTGACTGCGGCGGGACTCGACAGCGACGTAGTAGATGACGCCGACGAGCAACACGAAGATCAGCACGGTGTAGAGGATCGGTATCCGGTCCAAGAAGCCGATCCCGAGGCTCAACGCACCGTTGGTCTGCTTGGGCGTCGGGTTGCTCGTAGCACGCGGCCAGGCGAAGTTCACGAGCATCCCGCCCCCGTAGACCAGGGCGAGGGCGTTGACGACGGGCCCGGCCTTACCCAGCTTGAACGGTGTCCTCTCCCGCGGCCAACCCGACAGGCGTGCACGGCCGATGGCCAGGTTGCCGAGGAAGTACGAAAGGTAGATCATGCCCGTGGCGGCGATCGCCACGATGCCAGCGCCTGCGTACTTGAACAGCGGCACGGCCGCCACCACCGCCACCGCCACGCAGCTCCAGATGGGAGTGTGGAGGTGCGGGTGGACCTTGGAGAGGGGCTTGGACAGCGGCAGCCGGCCGTCGCGCGCCATCGAGAAGCAAAGCCGGACGGTAGCGGTCATGATGGCGAGGCAGCAGACGAAGATCGCGGCGGAGACCACGAGCAGGTAGACGGTGGCCCAGAACTTCGAGAAGTTGGCGTCGATGATCTGGGCGGGCCCCCAACCGGCGCTCACCGCGTGCTTCAGGTTCGGGATCGCCATGAGAGTGGCCAGCAGGAAGAACCCACCGATGGCGAAGGCGCCGCCGACCGACGCGAGGACCGCCTGGGGCGCCTTGCGCCGCGGGTCATTCGTCTCCTCTGCGAGGGTGGACGCTGTGTCGAATCCGTAGATCACGAAGAGGCTCATGAACATGGCGGCGAAGAAGGGCCCGAATCCGACGTGTATCCCCGCGCTGTTGGTCACCACGGAGATCGGCTGGTGCCGGTGGACGATGAGCATCACGATCGCGAAGACGACCATGCCCACGATCTCGAAGAAGACCCCGGTGTTGTTTATGACCGATACCAGCTTCACGGAGTAGATGTTGAGGATCGTGATCAACGCGAGCGTGATTGCCGCCACCACGATCTGGTCGTGCAGGCTGGCGGCGTCGAGGTGCCACCCCATGTTCTGCAGGGCGGGCAGGATCGTGAGGGGGAGGGTCACGACGACGGCGGTGACCGTGAGTATCCCGGCGATCAGGTAGATCCAGCCGGTGAACCACGCGTAGGGGCGCCTCGCCAGGTACTTGGTCCACTGGAACACCGAGCCGGCGACGGGGAAATGGCTGGACACCTCGGCGAAGTTGAGCGCCACGATGAACTGCCCGATCGCGACCACCGGCCAGCTCCATATGAACACCCCGCCGAGGGTGGTGAGCCCGAGGGCGAACAGGGTGAAGATCCCGGTGGACGGCGAGATGTAGCTGAAGGCGGCAGCGAATGAGCTGAAGAAGCCCAGCGTCCGGTGCAGCTCCTGGCGGTAGCCGAAGCGGCTGAGGTCCTTGCTGTCCTCCGACTCCCCGCCGACAGGCTCTGCCGGCGACGGGTGGGCGCTGTCGAGTCGTGCCATCCCTGCCTCCTCCCCGGGCACCTCGGCGTCGGCCGAGGTCGCTCTCGGCGTGAACATACACCGCAAGCCCGTAAACATCTAGACCTATCTCGGCCGGCTCAGGACACGGCGGCGCGCAGGGCGTCGAGGAGCCGGTCGACGTCGGCGTCGTCGTTGTAGGGGGCGAGACCGACTCGCAGGCCGCCTGCGTCGCCGAGCCCGAGCCAGCGCGACGCCTCCAGGGCGTAGAACTCCCCTGCCGGCGCGTTGACGCCAGCATCGGCCAGCACCTGGGCGACCCCGTCGTTGGACCGGCCGGGGAAGTCGAACAGAAGCGTCGGGGTCCGCTCGGGAGCCCGGCTGAGCTGGCGGGCGCCGGCCAGCGAGGCGGCGGCCGCCTCGATCCGCCGCCGCAGGGCGGTCTCGTGCTCCTCCACCGCCGCCATGGACCGCCGGAGGCGCTCACGCCGGCCCCCTGGCCCTTCGACGATGCCGGCGAGGAAGTCGACGGCGGCGGTCACGCCGGCCATCAGCTCGTAGGGCAGGGTGCCGAGCTCGAAGCACTCCGGCACGTCGTCGGTCTGGGGGAGGAGCTTGTCGGGGTGCACCTGCTCCAGGAGGGCCGGGGCGGCGGCGAGGACACCGCAGTGCGGCCCGAGGAACTTGTACGGCGAGCACACGTAGAAATCGGCACCCAGCTCGGCGACGTCGACGAACACGTGGGCGCTGTAGTGCACCCCGTCGATGTACGCGATGGCGCCGGCGGCGTGGGCGGCATCGGTGATCGCCCGCACCGGCGGTCGGGTCCCGATGAGGTTGGACGCCGCCGTGCAGGCGACGAGCCGGGTCCGGTCGGACAGCACCGCCTCGACGTCGGCGACGTCGAGCACGCCGGTCTCGGGGTCGAAGCCGGCCCAGCGCACGGTGGCGCCGGCCGCCTCGGCGGCGTGCACCCACGGTCGGATGTTGCCGTCGTGGTCGAGGCGGGTGACGACCACCTCGTCGCCAGGCCCCCACGTCTTGGCCAGGGCCCGGGCGATGTCGTAGGTGATCTGGGTCATGCTCCGGCCGAAAGCGACGCCGCGCGGCTCCACCCCCAGGAAGTCGCCCATGGCCTGCCGGCATGCGAGCACCACGCCGTCGGCGCGTCGCTCCGAACGGGTCAGCAGCCCCCGGTTGGACACCGCCGATCGCAGCACGCCAGCGACGGCGTCGGCGACGGCATCAGGCGTCTGGCTGCCCCCCGGGCCGTCGAAGTGGGCGGCGCCCTCGGAGAGGGCCGGGAAGCGGGCGCGCAGGCCAGCGACGTCGTAGTCGGTCATGCCGCCAGTCTGCCCTGCATGCGCCCCCGCCCCCACACGGCGGCTCGGTCCCTCCTCAGGTCCTCGGTCAGCCGCCGGCGAGCAGGGCGCGGCGAAGGATGTCGCCGGCGCTGATGACGGTCATCTGCCTGATGTGCTCCCGGTCGCCGCCGAGTTGGAGGCGCTTCGCCCGGTGCTCTCCGAGGCCGGCCAGCCCGACCCAGACGGTGCCGACCGGCTGGCCCTCCTGCTCCGTCGGGCCCGCCACCCCGGTGACCGCCAGGCCCACGTCGGCGCCGAGCAGGCGCCGGGCGCCGCCGGCCATCTCCACGGCAGCGGACCCGGTGACGACGGGCCCCTCGGTCACCCCGAGCACCTTCCACTTGACCTCGCTGGCGTAGGAGACGACGCCGCCGCGGAACCAGTCGCTCGCCCCGGGGATGGCCGTGAGCCGGGCGCCGATCATGCCGCCGGTGAGCGACTCGGCGACGGCGAGGGTCTTGCCTGCGGCGAGGAGCGACGCTCCGACGGCGGCCTCCATCGTCTGGTCGTCCACGCCGAAGACGAGGTCCCCGAGCAGCGCCCGCACCTCTGCTTCCTCCCCCGCCAGGAGGGACTCCGCCGCGCCGGCCGGGTCGGCCCCGGTGCCCCGCGCCGTGATCCGCACCTTGATGCCCTCGACGCCGCTGGCGAGGAAGGCGATCGTCGGGTTGCCGGCGGAGTCGAGTGCCCCGAGGCGGGGGGCGAGTCGCTCGGCGACGGCGGACTCGCCGAGGCCCCAGGTGCGCAGCACCCGGCTGCGGATCGTCACCGACTCGCCGGCCCTGGCGACGAGATCGGGAAGGACCGCCCGGGCAAGCATCTCCTTCATCTCGTGGGGCACCCCCGGCAGGGCGTAGACGACCCGGTCCCCGATCGGGCAGATGAGCCCTGGGGCGGTCCCCCTCGTCTGGGGGATCACGGCGGCGCCCACCGGCACCTGCGCCTGGCGCAGGTTGTTGGCCGGCATCTCCCGGCCCCGCCCCGCGAACAGGCCACGGATCACCTCGACCAGCTCCGGCCGCGTCTCGAGCTCCACGCCCATCACCAGGGCGATCGCCTCCCTGGTGATGTCGTCCTGCGTCGGCCCGAGGCCGCCGCAGCAGACGACGGCATCCGCCCGGGAGAGGGCCTCGCTGATCGCCTGGGCTATCCGGGCCTGGTTGTCCCCGACCTTGACCTGCAGTAGGCAGTCGACGCCGGCGAGGGCGAGCTGCTCGCCGATCCACGCCGAGTTGGTGTCGACGATCTGGCCGAGCAGCAGCTCGGTGCCGATCGCGAGGACATCGCAGCGCACGGCGGCGAAGCTATCCCGCCGGCGTCAGGATCAGGCGAGGAGGGCGCGGACGTCGGCGGCGGTCAGCGCCCCGGACTCGAACCCGCCCCCGCCGACGACGCTCTCGAAGAGGGCGGACTTCTTCGCTTTCAACGCCATGACCTTCTCCTCGATGGTGTCGCTGGCGACCAGCCGGTAGACCATCACCTTGCGGGTCTGGCCGATGCGGTGCGCCCGGTCGACGGCCTGCGCCTCGGTGGCCGGGTTCCACCACGGGTCGAGCAGGATGCAGTAGTCGGCTTCGGTGAGGTTCAGCCCAAAGCCGCCCGCCTTGAGGCTGATCAGGAACACCGGCGCCGAGCCGTTGCGGAAACCGTCGATCACGGCCGAGCGCCGGCGGGTCGAGCCGTCGAGGTAGCAGCACTCGATGCCGGCGGCCTCGATGCGCCGGCGAGCCGCGTTCAAGAACCGTGTGAACTGGCTGAAGACCAGCACCCTGTGCCCGTCGGCCACCACGTCCTCGAGCATCTCGGAGAGGGCGTCGAGCTTGGTCGACGGCACCCCGGCGTGGTCGGGGTCGACGAGGGCGACGTCGAGGGCTGCCTGGCGCAGCAGCGTGAGGGAACGGAAGATCTCGAAGCGGTTGCCGTCCATGTCGTCGAGCAGACCGAGGATCTTCTGGCGCTCCCGCTGCAGCCAGGTCTGGTACAGCTTGCGGTGGCGGGGGTGGAGGTCGAGCTCGAGGACCTGCTCCTGCTTGTCGGGGAGGTCGGCGGCGACCTGGTCCTTGGTGCGCCGGAGCATCACGGGGCGGATGCGCCGGCGGAGCTGGTCGAGGCGGGCTTGGTCGCGGTGGCGTTCGATCGGCAGGCGGTAGGTCTCGGCGAAGCGGTCGGGGCGGGCGAAGAGGCCCGGTGCGGTGATCGACGTGAGCGCCCACAACTCGGTGAGCGAGTTCTCGAGCGGGGTACCGGTCATGGCCAGCTTGAACGGCGCCGGCAGCCGCCGGGCCCGCTGGTAGTTGTGGGACGCCGGGTTCTTGGCGAACTGCGCCTCGTCGAGGAGCAGTCCCGCCCAGGGGATCGCCTCGTACTCGTCGTACTCGAGGCGGAACAGGGTGTAGGACGTGACGACCAGCCCGGCGCCGGCGACGGCGTCCGCCAGCGGCGCACCCCGCCGGCGCCCGGTCTCGGTGACTGCGACGACGGGCACGCCGGGCGCGAACCGGGCCGCCTCGGACACCCAGGTGCCGACCACGCTCGTCGGGGCGACGACCAGCCACGGTGCCGGCGGGCCTTCCGCCGCCTCCCGGGCGTGGCAGACGAGCGCCAGAGCCTGCAGTGTCTTGCCGAGGCCCATGTCGTCGGCGAGGAGCCCGCCGAGGCCGTGGTCGTAGCGGCTCG